>JAILAA010000203.1 GCA_024681875.1 Prevotella sp. | reverse complement strand
GCAAACTCGATGCCGAGACCCACGATGTAGCTGACCAGAATCTTGGGCAGCACAGCGAAGAATCCGTAGAAGAAGATTTCGAAGAAGCCTGCCGTAGCCAATGTTCCGGCAGCCAGGAAGTTCTGGTAGCCCACATTGTACATACCGAACAGCATGGCAGGCATCAATGCCATCACTACTACGCTCATGATGCGCTTCGAGTCGATGGCATCATGGATGTGCACGCCGTTCCTCGACGTGGTGTTGGGCACGTAAAGGAACGTCTCAAAGCCGTCGAAGACCGAGCGGAACGCATGAAGCTTTCCGTCCTTCTCAAAGTTCGGCTTTATCTTGTTCAAATAATTCCTTAAAAAACTCATTTTTCTGAGGTTTTGAGGTTCAAGGTCGCTATGCTTTCAGGTCTTTAGGTGATATCACCTCATAACCTTAATACCTCACGACCTTACAACCTGATATTATGCGTTTTCTTTCCTTAAGTTATTAAGACCCTCACGGACAATTCGTTGCAGTTCAAGCTTCGATGAGTCGACGAACTCAGCCAGGGCGAAGTCCTCGGGGCTCACCTCGTAGATGCCCAACTGCTCCATCTTGTCGATGTCACCGGCAATGATGGCCTTGATGAGATACTCGCCGTAGATGTCCATCGGCAGTACGCGGTCGTACTCGCCGCTCATAATCATGTGGCGCTCGCCGCCCTTCACACGGGCATCCAGCGCATACTCCTTCTTCTTGCCGAAGAGCCACGAGAAATAGCTGCGGTTCACTGAGAACTCCTTCAGACGGGGCATCGCCCAACCCAGCATTTCGTCGGCATCGTCGCCCTCGGGAATGACGGTCACCTCCGATGCGTGGGCTGCCAGATAGCCATCCTTTGTGGTCTGATGGCCGGTGAGCACGTTGCCGTTGATGATGCGTACATGATGGTCCTGATCATAGCTATTAGCCAGCAGCGTCTGCAGCTCCTGACCAATAAGCATCTCTACATGGCAAGGCTTCTTCACCTCGCTGCCACAAAGAGCAACCAAACGGCGCAGGTCAATCTTGCCCGTATTAAATAGGCGGCCGATGAACAGCACCACCGTCGGGTCGCCGATGGCCCACACCATCTCGCCCTTGTTCACAGGCTCGACGTGGTTTATCTGCACACCGACGTTGCCTGCGGGGCAGGGACCATCATAGACGGTAATGTCGACATTCTTCATTTGTGTCAGTTGCGAACCGACGCCCACGCCAAGATGCACTTTAGCAATCTTTGACAGTGCCGTCAGACCAGTTTGGAAGTCTTCTTCCTGCCCCTTTACCTCGTATTCGAAGTCACAGGCCAGAGGCTTGTCTCTTAAGGCCGACACGAAGATGGCCTTAGGACGTCCGGGGATGGCTGCGATGGCGTAGGGTAGCTGGTTGATATAGCCCAGCAGACCAGCCTCCATGATGTGTTCGAATACATGCAGACCATCCATTTTCTCCACATCCTTCTTGCCATAATCAACATAGGTCTGCTCCTTGTCGGCTTCTACCTTGATGGAGAGCACCTTTCTGCGCTCGCCGCGTTCCACGGCCGTTACGCGTCCGCTCACTGGCGACACAAACGTCATCACTGGGTGCTGCTTGTTGACAAACAGTGCCTGCCCTGCTTTGACGATGTCGCCTTCTTTGACAACGACCTTAGGTACGACGCCCTCGAAATCGTCGGGCACTAATGCGTATTTCCCGCTCGATTTCAAGCTTATTCGTTCCTGTGAGGCCTTGCCTTGCAACTTGATGTCCAAGCCCTTGCGTAGCTTCATAAAATATGTCATAATCTTAAGATAAAATGTATTATTCCCAGTTCCCGATGCCTTGAAGCATCGGCTTCTGCTTAAGCGCTGCAAAGGTACAAATAAGCGGGCAAAAAGCAAAGGATTTCTTTGTTTTTTTTACAAGCCAAGAATTAGGTCAGCTTTTTTGGTCAGTTCGAACAAAATGCTTACCTTTGCCGTCAAAAATAAAAATAGATGGGAGAGCAGCCTGCATTGGTACAAGATCTGGCCCTCATCCTTATGGTGGCGGGAGTGGTGACGCTGTTGTTCAAGCGGCTCAAGCAGCCATTGGTGTTGGGCTATATCGTGGCAGGCTTTCTGGTTTCTCCACACATGCCCTATACGGCCAGTGTGGTCGATATGTCGAACATACACTTATGGGCAGACATCGGTGTGATGTTCCTCTTATTCTCGCTGGGCCTCGATTTCTCGTTCAAAAAAATATTGAAGATGGGGGCCTCGCCAGTCATCTCAGTGGTGAGCATCATTTTTGCCATGTCGATGCTGGGCATCATAGTGGGCCATCTCTTCGGCTGGAGCCGCATGGACTGCATTTTCCTGGGCGGTATGCTGGCTATGTCGTCTACAACGATTATCTATAAGGCTTTCGACGACCTGGGTCTTCAGCAGCAGCAGTTTGCCGGGCTGGTAATGAGCGTGCTTATCCTGGAGGACATCCTGGCCATTGTGATGATGGTGATGCTGAGTGCATTGGCTGCCGGCAATCTGGAGGGTAGCCAGATGTTGCAGTCGGTGGTGAAGATTGTGTTCTTCCTCGTGCTATGGCTCGTGGTGGGTATTTTTGCCATTCCGCTTTTGCTGCGCAAGGTGCGGCGGCTCATCAACGCCGAGGTGCTGCTGATCGTGTCTCTGGGCCTTTGCTGCGCTATGGCGGTGTTCTCTACGAAGGTAGGCTTCTCGTCGGCTTTTGGCGCTTTCATCATGGGCAGCATTCTGGCAGAGACCATTGAAGCGGAGCGAATAGAGAAGTTGGTGGAGCCGGTGAAGAATCTCTTCGGCGCAATTTTCTTTGTTTCTGTCGGTATGCTGGTCGACCCGAAGATTCTTGTAGACTATGCCCTGCCCATCTTCATACTTGTGATGACCATCATCGTGGGACAGGCCATCTTTGGCTCGTTCTCGTTTATGCTGGGCGGCGAGAGTCTGAAGAGCGCCATGCGCTGTGGCTTCTCGATGGCGCAGATTGGTGAGTTCTCGTTTATCATCGCCTCGCTGGGCTTGGCATTGGGCGTCATCAGCGATTTCCTCTATCCGGTTGTGGTGGCCGTATCAGTCATTACCACATTCCTCACACCTTACATGATACGGCTCGCCACGCCGGCTTATACTGCCTTGGAGCCCCGTCTGCCCTCGCGTCTCATCCGTATGTTAAACCGCCTGTCGATGAGCCATCCCAACACGACGGAGCGCAGCAAGTGGAAGCAGCTGCTGTTGCAGATGACGGTGAACACGGTGGTCTACGGCATTCTCTCGTCGGCTGTCATCGCCCTGATGTTTATGCTCTTCCATCCCTTTATCAGCAGGGTGGCCAATGTTCAGTTCACCATTCTCCACATGAATATCTCTATTCCCAAGCTCATCACGGGCGTACTGACTGTTATTCTCATCTCACCCTTCCTGAGGGCTATGGTGATGAAGAAAAACCACAGCGAGGAATGGAAAGCTCTGTGGTTTGAGAGCAACCGCAACCATCTGCCGCTGCTGTTCACTATGCTGGTGCGTGGTGTAGTGGCCACTTCGTTTGTCTTCTATGTGTGTCAACATCTGTCTAACTTCGCACCCGCTGTCATCATCACGTTGGGTATTCTGGCGGTGCTACTTATGGTGCTATCGCGTAGTGTCAAGCATCGGAGCATTCTGTTGGAGCGCCTCTTCATCAATAACCTGCGCTCACGTGACATCGAGGCACAGGTGCATGGAAAGAAGCGCCCGCTCTATGAGGGACGCCTGTTAGACCGCGATATTCACATTGCTGACTTCGACATTCCGCAAAACTCACTCTGGGCAGGGAAGACGCTTATGGAACTGAATCTAGGGCGCAAGTATGGCGTACATGTCAGTAGCATCCTCAGAGGCAGCAACCGCTTGAATATCCCGTCTGGTACCGACCAGCTCTTTCCATTAGATCGCCTGCAGGTCATCGGCAGCGATACGCAACTGGCCGTTTTCCGTAATGCCGTAGAAGGCCAGGTGCAGCAGGAGGACATGGAGTTGGAGAAACGCGAGATGAAGTTGCGTCAGCTCATCATAGGGCAGGGGAGTCCTTTTATCGGCAAGACACTGGAGGAGAGTGGCTTGCGTAGCCAGTATGGCTGCATGGTCGTCGGTTTGGAAGAAGGAAAGGAAAACCTGTCGCCTTTCAAGCCTGCACGCCGCTTTGAGGAGGGCGACATCATCTGGGTAGTAGGTGAAGAGGACGATCTGGACCGGCTGCTTCACAACTAATTGCGATTATTCAATAATAACTTTGATACCATGAAAAAACTACTGTTTACACTTGCACTGGCCGTTTCAACGCTATGTGCTTCTGCTCAGCTATTGTACAAAATTAGTGGCAAGGGCCTGAAAGCTCCTTCCTATATCGTGGGCACCTATCATCTGGCACAGCTGTCTTTCGTCGACTCCATCCCAGGCATCCGTCAGGCGATGGCCGACTGTCAGCAGGTCTATGGCGAACTGGTGATGACCGATATGCTGGGAGCCGACAGCATCGCTATGATGCAACAGGCAATGATGCTGCCCGACGGGATGACGCTGCAAAAGCTGCTCACTGACGAAGAGATGAATCGTCTGAACGCTTATATGAAGGAACTAATGGGTATGGATATGACCAACCCGTTGGTGGCGCAGCAAATGGGCAAGATGACTCCATCGGCTCTGAGTACGATGTTGTCGATGTACACCTATATCAAAAAGGGCGGTAATATGAATATTCAGGATAGTTTTGACGACTATTTCCAGAAGCAGGCCCGCTCTGAAGGAAAGATAGTGGGTGGCTTAGAGACGCTGGCTTTCCAGATAGAGGTGTTATATGGCGGCAAGACGCTGGACCGGCAGAAGGAACTGCTGATGTGTCAGATTGACAACGCTGCGTTTATGGATGAGATGACCGACAGCGTCATCAAAGCCTTCTACACCCAAGACCTCGACGCCATTATGCAGGCAATGGACGCGAAGCTGAACAACAGCTGTGACTCCAGCCCTGAGGAAGAGGCCGTACTTATCTATAACCGCAATGCCGACTGGGTGACGAAGATGCCCCAGCTAATGGCTGAGAAACCTACGCTTTTTGCAGTCGGCGCGGCCCATCTGCCTGGCGAAAATGGCGTACTCAGCCTGCTGCGGCAGGCTGGCTATGAGGTTGAAGGCGTCAGAAAATAAACCAGCTCAAATATTCGGCTCGTCCCAAATCTTGGTGGCGGTGCAGCGGACAGGAAGTTGCAAGCTTCCTGCACGTAGCAGGAAGTCGCCCTCTTCTAATGTCCAGCGGGTGTCAGCCCCCACGAAGGCTAAGTTCTTCGCCGGTAGCGTAAATGTGACGGTCTTCGTCTCGCCCGGCTGAAGCTCCACTTTCTTGAAATCGCGAAGGCGCTTGTTGTCAGGTGTCAATGATGCTACGAGGTCACTGCTGTAGAGCAGTATGGCTTCCTTTCCAACTCTGTTGCCTGTGTTCTTCACGTCAACGCTGACGGTCAGAACGTCATCGGCTGTGAATGATGTCTTGTCTGCACGCAGGTTGGCGTATTCAAACGTAGTGTAGCTGAGACCGTAACCGAAGGGCCACATCAGCGATACCTTAGCATCGTAGTTGTAAGCGCCAGCCATCGTTCCAACCTCTTCGCTGACCTTATAGTCGTAGTTAGCCAGTGAGTTGATTTCACGCGGATAGGTGATGGGCATCTTTGCTGAGAAGTTGGCATCGCCAGCCAGGAGGTTGGCCAGTGCGTCGGCACCATAGTTGCCGGGCAGGAAGATATGGACGACGGCCTTGGCCAGTGGCTCGATGTCGGTGATGAGGCGCGGACGGCCCTCGTTCAGCACGAGGATGATGGGCTTGCCAGTCTTTGCAAGTTCCTTGACAAGATTACGCTGATTCTCCGACATCCAAAGGTCGGAGAGGTTGCCGGGCGTTTCGCAGTAGCTGTTCTCGCCGATGCAGGCGATGATGATGTCTGCCTTCTCAGCTGCGGCCACTGCCTTTTCAATCTCGGGCTCGTTCTCCTGCCAGTAGGCACCGCGCTCGTTATAGGTTACGCCTTGTTCCAGTATGACGTGTTCTTTACCGTATTTGTTGCAAAGGGCCTCATAGATAGTGTTGTATTGTTCAGCCAAGTCCTCGGCATTCGAGCCTTGCCATGTGTAGCTCCATCCTCCGTTGAGGCAGCGCATCTGGTTGGCGTTGGGACCAGTCAGAAGAATTTGAGATTTGAGATTTGAGTCTTGAGATTCGAGAGGCAGGATGTTCCCCTCGTTCTTCAGTAGCACCATACCCTCTTCGGCAGAGCGGAGGGCTTTCTCAGCGTGCTCCTGCGTGCCGAATTTCTCATATCCCTTGCCGCCAGTATTGGGCTGGTCGAAAAGACCGAGACGATACTTTACACGCAGAATGCGGCGTACGGCGTCGTCGATGCGCTCTATCTTCACAGCTCCTTCCTGCACCAGCTCTTTCAGCAGGATGCAGAAGTCAACGCTGTAGGGATCCATCGACATGTCGATGCCTGCATTGATGGCGATGCGGATAGCATCTTTCTTGTCTTTGGCCACACGCTCACGCGTATACAGATTATTGATGTCGGCCCAGTCGGTGACAATCATTCCGTCCCATTGCAAGTCTTCCTTCACCCATTTCGTCAGGTACTCATAGCTGGCGTGTACGGGCATTCCGTTGATGCTGCCTGAATTCACCATCAGCGTGAGTGCACCAGCTTGGAAAGCGGCCTTGAAGGGTTCAAAATACTTTTCACGCAGCATCTGTGGAGATACGTATGCGGGTGTTCGATCCTTACCAGTGAAGGGAGCACCATATGCGAAATAGTGTTTGATACAGGCAGCCACGTTGTATTTGCTCAGATGATTGGGGTCGTCGCCTTGGTAGCCCTTGATTTCAGCCTCTGCCATACGTGCGTTGACAATAGGGTCTTCTCCAAAACTCTCCCAGATACGGCTCCAGCGAGGGTCACGGCCCAAGTCGGTGACGGGATTGTACACCCACGGACAGTTGCCTGCCCGGCTCTCGTAAGCGCATATTTCAGCACCTGTGCGGGCCAGTTCGGTGTTGAACGAAGCTGCCAGATTGATAGGCTGGGGGAAAAGCGTTCCCTGTTGCGTATAGGTAACACCATGGTTGTGGTCTAGGCCGTAGATGTCGGGGATACCAAGATACTTCATGGATTTCTCCTGAATCTTGCGTATCCATTCTTGCCACTGCTCAATGGTGGCGGCACGTGTGGCTGGGGTGTTGAGGATACTTCCTACCTTCCATTTCGACAGACAGGTGTCGAGCATGGTCTCATTGAGCTGCCAATTACGGTTGGCATCATACGTTCCCATAATGTCGAAGTTCAGCTCCAGCATTTGTCCTATTTTCTCGTCGAGGGTCATTTTCGACAAAGTCTTTTCAATTTTTTTCTCGATGGCTGCATCGCGGGGGATGGCTGGCTGTTGAGCCACGGCGGTCATGGTCAGCAGGAGCATGACAGTGGTAAAGGATAGCCTTTTCATGGTGTTTCTTTTTTAAGGGGTTATCGGCAGGGAAACCGCCGGACATTTTAGTATTATAGTCCTCTGGCTTTCAGCAGTCCTGAGGCATCAGGCTGTTGCATCCCCGTGAAGTTGGCAAACATCTGCATGAGGTCGCCAGTGTTGCCTCGGCTGAGAATCTTATCACGGAAGTCCTGTCCCGTCTGCGGGTTGAGTGCTCCGCGCTGTGCAAATACATCGGCAATGTTTACTGCCAGCACTTCTGTCCACAGATAGCTGTAGTATCCGGCAGCATAGCCGCCGCCCCATACGTGGTTGAAATAGCTGGTGCTGTAGCGTGGCGGAATCTGTGCGTTCAGCAGTCCGACGCTACGCAGGGCTTCCTGCTCAAAGTCAGCTGCTTCTTCTGGCGTCGGAATCTTGTCGGAGGGCAGCATGTGCCAAGCCAGGTCGAGGCAGGTAGCGGCCAGATTCTCACCCAGCGCATAGGCGGTCTGGAAAGTAATGCTTTTCAGCATACGCTCTTTCAGGTCATCGGGCATGGGCTGGCCCGTGTCGCAATGGCGGGCGTAGTTGTTGAATATTTCAGGAATTGCTGCAAACGACTCGTTGAACTGCGACGGCATTTCCACAAAGTCGCGTGCTACGGCGGTGCCGCTCAAACGGTTGTATTCGCAGTCGGAGAGGATGCCGTGCAGGGCATGTCCGAATTCATGGAACACGGTGGTCACTTCGTCCCATGTAAGCAGCGACGGTTTGCCGTCGGGAGCCTTGGCGCTGTTGCAAACGTTGAACACGATGGGCAGCTGATTCCAGTGGCGGCTCTGCTTGGCGAAGCCGTCCATCCATGCTCCACCGCGCTTGGTGGGGCGTCGGTAATAGTCGCAATAGAAGAGGGCTTTTGTCTTTCCGTCTTTGTCGATGACCTCGAAGACCTTCATGTCGGGATGGTAGAGGGGAATGTCGGTGCGTTCTTTGAACGTCAGCCCGTAGACTCTATTGGCTGCATAGAAGACGCCGTTGATGAGCACACTGTCGACGTTGAAATATGGCTTGACCTCATCGTCGCTCACGTCAAGCAGTTCTTTCTTCATCTTGGCCGAGTAGTAGAAACGGTCGTAGGGCTGTAGCGAGAAAGAGGCGCCTTCGCTTTTCTGTGCGTATTCCTCGATGGCCTTTGTCTCAGCTTCTGCTTTTGGTGTGTATTGCTGAATAAGGCTGTTGAGGAAAGCGTAAACATTTTCAGGGGTCTTGGCCATCGTGTTCTCCAACGAGTAGGAAGCATAGTTGGGATAGCCCATAATCTCAGCCTGCTCGGCCCTGAGTTTTGCAATTTCGCAGACTAATGCTAAGGTGTTGTACTTACCCGTGCCGTCGGCGCGATGGATGGAGGCTTCATAGATTTTGCGGCGCAGGTCGCGGTTGTCAAGTGAGGCCAACATCGGTTGTTGTGTGGTGTTGACGATGACGATGGCGTATGGCGACTTTCCGCCGCGGCTCTCAGCATCTTTGCGGCATTGCTCGATGTCGACCTCGCTGAGTCCCGAAAGCATCTCTTCATTGTCTACCCATACCACAGCTTCGTTGGTGGCATCGGGAAGCATGTTGCCCCATTGCTGCTGTAAATCGCTAATCCTCAGATTGATGGCTTTCATACGCTCCATCTTGTCGTCAGGCAGAAGTGCACCTTTGCGCACGAACTCTTTGTATACCTCCTCCAACAGCTTCTTGTCCTCACCTTGCAAGGTTTCGTATTCGCTGTCATAGACTTGGCGGATGCGCAGGAAAAGCTGCTTGTTGAACATGATGTCGTTCTCTAATTCAGTTATCATCGGCTGCACCTTCTTCTCTATCTCGCCTATCTCGGGTGTTTTGTCAGCTTCTACAATGGCGAAGAAGATGCGGCTGACGCGTTCCAGCATACGGTTGCTCTCTTCGTAGGGCAGGATGGTGTTATGAAACGAGGGAGCCTCGCTGCAGGTTGTAATCTTGTCGATGTTGTCGCGCGTTTCCTTGATGGTGGCCTCAAAAGCAGGCAGGTAGTCGGCATATTGAATCTTGCTAAAGTCAGGAGCATGGAAAGGCAATGAGCTCTCCTGCAATAATGGATTCTCACGCTGTGCCTGCTGGCAGGAACAGAAAGATGTCATCATAGCAGATGTAATTCCGATGGTCATCAAGGTTTTCTTCATATTCATGGTTTTTCGTTTTTGTTTTGTTGGGGAAAAGATGTTATCTGCAAATTTGGCTACAAATTTATATATATATTTTGAGATTATGTGCCAACGGAGATGAAAATTTACGCAAATAGTCCGAAAATGTCAAAAAAGTGGCACGGTATTTGCATAAATGATATTAGCGAAAAAGCAAAACAAGATAATACAACTATGCAAAAAGGTAACATTGGAGTGACAACCGAGAACATCTTCCCGGTTATCAAGAAATTCCTCTACAGTGATCATGAAATCTTCCTTCGCGAGATGGTGAGCAACGCCGTCGATGCCACGCAGAAGATGAAGACCCTTGCCGCACAGGGCGAGTTCAAGGGCGAATTGGGCGACCTTACTGTGCACGTCAGCCTTGACACAGAGAAGGGCACCATCACCATCAGCGACCGCGGCATCGGCATGACCGAGGAGGAGATTGACAAGTACATCAACCAGATTGCCTTCTCGGGCGTGAACGACTTCCTGGAGAAATACAAGGATCAGGCCAACAACATCATCGGCCACTTCGGCTTGGGCTTCTACAGCTCGTTCATGGTGTCGAAGAAGGTGGAAATCGTGACCAAGAGCTATAAGGAAGGCTCGAAGGCCGTGAAGTGGAGCTGCGACGGCAGTCCTGCCTTCGAGATTGACGATGCCGAGCGCGAGGAGCGTGGCTCTGACATCATCCTCTACATCGACGACGACTGCAAGGAATTCCTCGACAAACAGAAGATTGAGGGCCTGCTGCAGAAATATTGCAAGTTCCTGCCCGTGCCCATCGCCTTCGGAAAGAAGCAGGAGTGGTCGAGCGATGAGAAGAAGATGGTGGACACCGCCGAGGACAATATTATCAATAATGTGGAGCCCCTGTGGACGAAGACTCCCTCGACGCTGAAGGACGAAGACTATAAGTCGTTCTATCGCGCGCTCTATCCCATGCAGGACGAGCCGTTGTTCTGGATTCACCTCAACGTCGACTATCCCTTCAACCTGACGGGTATCCTCTATTTCCCCCGCATCAAGAACTCGCTGGAGCTGCAGAAGAACAAGATACAGCTCTACTGCAATCAGGTGTTCGTCACTGACCAGGTGGAGGGCATCGTGCCTGAGTTCCTGACCTTGCTGCACGGCGTCATCGATTCACCCGACATCCCCCTGAACGTTTCTCGTAGCTACTTGCAGAGCGACCGCGAGGTGAAGAAGATCTCCACCTACATCACCAAGAAGGTAAGCGACCGCCTGAAGGCCATCTTCAACGAAGATCGCAAGGCCTACGAGGAGAAATGGGACGACCTGAAGCTCTTCATCAACTACGGCATCCTGACCGAGGAGAACTTCTACGACCGCGCCAAGGACTTCTCGCTGTTCAAGGATACAGAGGGAAAATACTTTACCTTCGACGAGTACAAGATGCTCATCGAGGCCTCGCAGAAGGACAAGGACGGCAATCTCGTCTACCTCTACGCCACCGAGAAGGACGAGCAGTACAGCTACATCAAAGCTGCACAGGACAAGGGTTACTCCGTGCTGCTGCTCGACGGACAGCTCGACGTGCCTTGCATCCAGACGCTGGAGCAGAAGTTTGAGAAGAGCAGGTTTACTCGTGTGGATGCTGACACCATCGACCACCTCATTCAGAAGGAAGATGCTCCGAAGAACAATCTGAGTGACGGCGAGCGTGACAATCTGTCAGCCGTTTTCACCTCGCAACTGCCAAAACTTGACAAGACCGAGTTCATCGTCGAGGTGAATGCCCTCGGCGAGGAGCAGCGTCCTGTGGTCATCACGCAGAACGAATGGATGCGCCGTATGAAGGAGATGAGCCGTTATCAGAGCGGTATGGCCTTCTATGGTCAGATGCCCGACTCGTTCAACCTCGTGCTGAACAGCGACCACCGCTTGGTGAAGCAGGTGCTCAGCGATGCGCAGGCAAAGCTGTCAGAGCAGTTGCAACCCATCGAGGCAGAGCTGAAGGGGCAGGAAGCCCGCTTGGCTGCTTTGAACCAGAAGACCGACAAGAAGAAGCCTGAGGAAATCACTCAGGAGGAGAAAGACGACAAAGCCAACACCCAGAAGGCCATCGACGAGCAGAAGGACAAGAAGCAGCAGCTCATCAGCGACTATGCCAAGGGCAACGACGTGGTGCATCAGCTCATCGACCTCGCCCTCTTGCAGAACGGTATGCTGAAGGGTGCTGCCCTCGACGCTTTCCTCCGTCGCTCAGTCGATATGATTAAGTAAAACACAGCCGCTTCCCTCCCTCGTGGGTGGTTGCAAAATTTTTTGATGAAAAAGTGGATGAAAAGTTTGGCTCTTCATCCACTTTTTTGTATCTTTGCAAAAATTAAGAATTACATCCTGTAACTATTTATGATAAAACTCTTCGTTCCTGGACGACTTTGTCTCTTTGGTGAACATACAGACTGGGCAGGCCATTATCGTACGATGAATGCCCAAATAGTTCCTGGTGCCGCCATTGTCACCGGTATTGAGCAAGGCATCACTGCTGAAGTGGAGCGTTCCAGCATCTTTGAGGTGCAGAGCATTGCACCGCAGATTTCAAGCGAATGGCACGACTTCGCCTGTCGTATGGACGAGCAGGATCTTAAACGTGTGGCGCGCTCAGGATCATTCTTCTGCTACTGTGCAGGCGTTGCCAGCTATATGCTTGAATGGTACAAAGTGGGCGGTGTCAGAATCAGAATTACAGACATGACGCTCCCCATGAAGAGTGGTTTGTCGTCGAGTGCTGCCATTTGTGTTCTCGTGGCGCGTGCCTTCAACCAGATTTACAACCTCAATCTGAACACGCTAGGCGAGATGAACATCGCCTATGTGGGCGAGCTACGTACCAGTAGCCGCTGCGGCCGACTTGACCAGGCCTGTGCTTTTGGCGTGAAGCCTAACCTGATGACCTTCGACGGCGACGAGATTGAGGTGAAGGCGCTGAATGTGAAGCACGAGCTGCACTGGGTGTTTGCAGATCTTGTCGGTGTGAAGAACACTATCAAGATCTTGGCCGACCTGAACAAAGCCTATCCATTCCCTTCCAATGAAAAGGAACAGGCCGAGCATGAGGCGTTAGGCGTGAAAAACCAGATAATTGTCAACCGGGCTATTCAATACATGGCCAATGGCAACGTGGAGGCCTTGGGCAAGCTGATGACCGAGGCTGAAGAGCTCTTCGACGAGGCGGTGATGCCGATGTGCCCTGAGGAACTGACGGCGCCGAAGCTTCACGCCGTACTGGCCGACGAGTATATCAAGAGCCTTTCCTACGGCGGCAAAGGCGTAGGCAGTCATGGCGATGGCTCCGTGCAGTTCCTCGCCCGCGATGAGGAGAGCCAGCAGAAGATTGTAGACTACCTCATCTCCAAGGGAATGCCCGCCTATAAGTTCACGCTGCATCCTGTCCACACCGTGCGCAAGGCCATCATTCCTGTGGCAGGCTTCGGCACACGGCTCTATCCTGCCACCCGCAGCATGAAGAAAGACTTTTTCCCCATTCCCTGCAGCGACGGAATGGTGCGCCCTGTCATCCTCATTCTCTTGGAAGAGCTGGTGAAGAGCGGCATCGAGGAGATATGTCTCGTTCTGGGTAGCGAGGAGGAGCGCGAGATGTACAGCGACTTCTTCGAGCGCCCTCTGGCCGACGACCATCTGTGCAAGCTGAATGCCGAGTGTCAGGAATACGAGAACCGCATCATCGACATAGGCAAGCGCCTACACTACATCTATCAGCGCGAGAAACGCGGCTTCGGTCATGCCGTCTATCAGGCTGCGCAGTTTGCGCACGGAGAGCCTGTACTGCTGATGCTGGGCGACACACTCTACCGCTCCACGACGAACAAGCCCTGTGCCCTTCAGCTCATCGAGGCCTACGAGCACACCAACACCCTTACCCTCGGTCTCTATCCCGTTGAAGTGAGTACGGTGAGCCACTTCGGCATTATGAGCGGCGTGTGGGAGGACAAGAAGTGTCAGGTCTTGCGCGTAAACACGCTTGTAGAGAAGCCCAAGGCGAGTTATGCCGAGGAGTTCCTTGGTGTGCGCAATGCTGATGGACAAAAGGAATATTGCTCGGTTTTTGGTCAGTACATACTTACTCCAGAGGTCTTCGAACAGTTAGAGGCCGACATCAAGGCCGCCGACGAGGAAATCTCTCACCTCTCACCTCTCACCTCTCACCTCACAAAAGAGATTGAGCTGACGTCGGCCCTCGACAAGGTGCGTCAGCGCACGGGCATGTATGGCATCCGCTTGCGTGGCGAGCGATTTGACATGGGGAACCCGCAGGCCCTTGTCAACACTGTAGCCACCTTTGCCACAATGGATTATGAAGAGTAATAAACAATAACCATTAACCATTAACCATTAACCGTTAAACGTTTAACAATCAAAAAAAAAACTATGAAGAAAAAGTTTATCTGCGCCGTTTGTGGATATATCTACGAAGGCGATGCTGCTCCCGAGAAGTGCCCCATCTGTAAGGCTCCTGCCTCGAAGTTCTCTGAACTGAAGGACGATGCCGACATGACCTACGCCACTGTTCACAAGATTGGCGATGGCAAGCCTGAGGGCGTCAGCGAGGAAATGATTGAGGACCTGCGCAACCACTTCAATGGCGAGTGCGGCGAGGTAGGTATGTATCTGGCTATGGCCCGTCAGGCAGACCGCGAGGGCTATCCCGAGATTGCCGAGGCCTTCAAGCGCTATGCTTTCGAAGAGGCCGACCACGCCAGCCGTTTTGCCGAGTTGCTGGGCGAGTGCGTATGGGACACCAAGACCAATCTCGAGAAGCGTGCCGCTGCTGAGGCCGGTGCTTGCGAGGACAAGTTCCGTATTGCCAAGAACGCCAAGGCTGCCGGCTTCGATGCCATCCACGACACCGTGCACGAGATGGCCAAGGACGAGGCCCGTCACGGCGCCGGCTTCGCAGGACTGCTGAAACGCTACTTTGGCGACAAGTAGAAAATGCCAAGTTTTTAAATTCTCGCGAGAGAATTTAACCAAAAGTCACCCACTTTTTTTACAAAGGGGTGACTTTTTTTTGCTACTTGACCACTACTTTCTTTCCGTTGCAAATATACACGCCCTTGCGCGCTGGCAGCTTGTCTAACTTCACGCCATTGAGGGTGTATATGCTCCCCTCGCCCTTTGGAGAGGCATCGGGGGTGAGGCCTTCTATGCCCTGTACCTCGCCGTCGCCGAAGTTCAGGTGGAAGGCGCGGGCGGTGTTGTTGCCCAGCTCGAAGTTGGCGAAGGGCTTCTTTGCAGTCCTAAGGATTTCTATAACTTTGCTCATTTCAAAACTGTCCTGTTTGAAAATGGCTACTCGTCCTCCCCGTTGTCCCAAACGCTGTGCTGGCACGAGCGGATGACTTGTCCCTCATCGTTGTCGTTGGTGAGTTTGATGTTGGTATTGCCTTTGGTATTGGTGGCGCAGACGATGTGCGAGGTCCTCAGATGAACGGTCAGCATGATAGGCTGTTGATATGTCTTTTTCATCATGGAGATTTACAATTTGACAATTTACAATTTACTATTTATTTATCAATTGAAATATTTTAACTTATTACTGTCCGCTAAACTTTTCACATTAGGATATAATTAGGGCTGATACCGGATTCAGTGTCAGCCCTTTTTGGTTACCTTTGTAGTCGCGAAACAGAATCAAACGTAACCATGGGCAAAAGTACACATTTTTTCGGAC
>JAILAA010000120.1 GCA_024681875.1 Prevotella sp. | reverse complement strand
GATGCTAGAAGAAGCGGCAGAATCGCCACCACACAACTCAGAAAACTGAAGAGGGGGCTTGTCACATGGAATAATTCATCCCAACTCCAGTGTTACAAAGAGTTGGGATGACGATGTCTATGTTTAGCGGACAGTAATAATAAAATAATAAGGAGGATACAGCAATGAAAAAGACGTATATTCAGCCCGACATCAAAGTGGTAAGGATTAAGGTAGACCGCCTCCTGGGGGGTGGGTCACCCATAACGCCCGCTAAGACATCAACAAACATTGAAGGTTTGGAGGGCTATGACTCTAATGGCGGAGACGCAAGTTGTGCATGGTAAGCATTTCAATGCCAACAATGACGAGGCACCAGTTAGCTCCTTTACTAGTCCTGTAGGAAAGAAGCGACTTTCTGGGCGGTCTGCTTGCCGCTGGCCATGGCGCGAACTACGAGGCTAGCACCATTGGCAGAGTCGCCACAAACGAAGACGTTCTTGGGGTACTTAAGATGCTCTGGCTTCAGGAATCCCATGGCTAGGAGGACGAGTTCGGCCTTGATGATTTCGGGCTTGCCCTTCTCAACCATGATGGGGCGGCCGCCCTCTGGGTTGGGCTTCCAGTCAATCTCCTGAACCTTTACACCTGTCAGCTTGCCATTTTCGCCTAAGAATTCCAGGGTGTTGATGTTCCAGCGACGCGTGCAGCCTTCTTCGTGGCTTGAGGTGGTCTTGAGGGTACGCGGCCAGTTGGGCCAGGGGTTCTGCGGGTCGTCGGGGCCTTCAACGGGCTTAGGCATAATCTCAATCTGAGTCACGCTCTTGCAGCCCTGACGATGGGCTGTACCAATACAATCTGAACCAGTATCGCCACCGCCAATCACAAGCACGTCCTTGCCTTTAGCTGTGATGCGTTCATCTTTGCTGAACTCGATGCCTGCCAGCACACGGTTCTGCTGAGAGAGGAGCTCGAGGGCGAAGTGGACGCCCTGCAATTCGCGGCCAGGAGCCTTCAAATCTCTGGCAGTAGGCGTACCTGTTGAGAGGACTACGGCATCGAAATCTGATGCAAGAGATGCAGGATCATCGATAGCCTGATTATACATAAATACTATACCTTCCGCCTCCAACAACTTGATTCGACGGTCGATGATGGCCTTGTTGAGCTTGAAATTAGGAATACCATAGCGGAGCAAGCCGCCGGCAGCCTCGTTCTTCTCATATACGGTAACCTGATAGCCCATCAGGTTCAGGTCGTTGGCAGCAGCCAGCCCGGCAGGACCGGCACCAATCACTGCCACCTTCTTACCATTGCGCACGATGTCGGTCTTGGGCTGGATGAAACCCTCCTGAAAAGCCATCTCAGTGATGGCGCACTCGTCCTCGCGGTTCGTCGTCGGCTCATGGTTAAAACGGTTCAGCACACAGGCCTTCTCGCACAGGGCGGGACAGATGCGGCCAGTGAACTCTGGGAAGGGGTTGGTGCTGTTGAGAAGGCGGTAGGCCAGCTCCCAGTCGCCGCGGTACAGGGCATCGTTCCACTCAGGGGCCTTGTTGCCTAACGGACAGGCCCAATGGCAGAAGGGCACGCCGCAGTCCATGCAGCGACTTGCCTGCAGTTTGCGATCGCGGGTGTTGAGCGTCTGCTCTACCTCGCCAAAGTCGTGGATTCTATCGTGAATAGGACGGTATCCCGCCTCCTGGCGGTGTATAGTGAGAAAAGAAGCCTCACCCCCGACCCCTCTCCGATTGGAGAGGGGAGTGATAACACTTGCAGTCATATTTTGGTCTATTATATCTTTCATGATTTCTTATCTTTTATTTTCTGTTTTAAAGTCTATCTACTCCCCTCGCCCTTTGGAGAGGGGCTGGGGGTGAGGCTTTAGTAGTCTCTTTGGATGTTTGCAATTTTCTCTTGAAGCTTCTTGTTCTGCTCCTCCTGCAGCACGCGCTTGTACTCGATGGGGACGACCTGGATGAAGTCCTCGATGTAGTGCTGCCAGTTGTCGAGCATACGTCCGGCCAGCGCGCTGCCCGTATGCAGATAGTGCTGACGGATGAGCTCGAGCAATTCCTTGCGCGAGATGCTGTCCTCGACCAGGTTGATTTCAACCATGTCCATGTTGCAGAAGTAGTCGAAGGTGTGGTCAGGGTCGTAGACGTAGGCCACGCCGCCCGACATGCCTGCGGCGAAGTTGCGTCCGGTCTTGCCGAGCACGACGACGCGTCCGCCGGTCATGTATTCGCAGCAGTGGTCGCCGGCGCCCTCGATGACGGCGATGGCGCCGCTGTTGCGCACGCCGAAGCGCTCACCGACTTTACCGTTGATGTACAGCTCGCCAGAGGTGGCGCCATAGAGACCAGTGTTGCCGGCGATGATGTTCTCCTCGGCTTTGAAATCGTCACTTCTACGGGCCGGTGGGAGTATGCTGATGCGACCGCCACTCAAACCCTTGCCGAAGTAGTCGTTGCACTCGCCCTCGAGCTTCAGGTTCAAACCACTCACGGCAAAAGCACCAAACGATTGACCTGCAGAACCCTTGAACTTAATGTTGATCGTGCTATCAGGCAGACCAGCCTCGCCATATTTCTTGGCGATGACGCCACTGAGCATGGTGGTAACGGCCCGATCCGTATTCTTGATGGCATAGTCAAGCGACACCTCTTCTTGGTTGTCGATGGCCTTCTGGGCTGCACGGATAATCTCTTCATCCTTCACGCCAGAGACCTTGGTGAAAGCGCCACGATCCCAATAGAGCGCCTTGTCTGTTTCCGGCTTGTGCAGCAGACGGGCAAAGTCGATGGTCTTCTGCTTGTCAGTAGCGTTGGTGGTATCTACCTCTATCAGTTCAGTGTGACCGATAATCTCCTTCAGGCTGTGAACACCTATCTCGCTGAGGTACTCGCGCACCTGCTCGGCCAGGAAGGTGAAGAAGTTGACAACGTATTCCGAGCGACCCTGAAAGTGCTTGCGCAGCTCAGGGTTCTGGGTTGCCACACCCATAGGACATGTATTGGTATTACACTTGCGCATCATCACACAGCCCAGCACAATCAGTGGCAGTGTACCAAACGAGAACTCGTCGGCGCCCAGCATGGCCATGATGATCACGTCCTTGGCCGTCTTCAGCTGACCGTCGGTCTGCAGGCGAACCTGATTACGCAGGCCGTTGATCACCAGCGTCTGCTGGGTCTCTGCCAGGCCAATCTCAGGCGAGATTCCTGCGAAGCGCATACTTGAGGCAGGGCTGGCCCCCGTACCACCCTCGGCGCCGCTGATGACGATGAGGTCGGCCTTGGCCTTGGCCACACCAGCGGCAATGGTTCCCACGCCACTCTCGGCCACCAGTTTCACGCTGACGGCAGCCGTTGGGTTGATATTCTTCAGGTCGAAGATGAGCTGAGCCAGGTCCTCAATCGAGTAGATGTCGTGATGGGGTGGGGGCGAGATAAGCGAGATGCCAGGGATGGCGTTGCGCGTCTTGGCGATGATCTCGTTGACCTTGAATCCGGGCAGCTGTCCGCCCTCACCAGGCTTGGCACCCTGTGCCACCTTGATCTGTATCTCCTCAGCATTCACAAGGTATTCGGCAGTCACACCAAAACGTCCGCTGGCTATCTGTTTGGTCTTACTCGACAGAGACACGCCATCCACCTCAGTGTGATAGCGGGCATTGTCTTCACCGCCTTCACCCGTATTGCTGCGTGCTCCCAGTTTATTCATGGCGAGTGCCAGTGCCTCGTGGGCCTCGATGCTCAGGGCGCCAAACGACATAGCACCCGTAACGAAGTGTTTCACGATGCTCTCCACAGGCTCTACAGACTCTCCCCCTTGCCCCTCTCTGTGAGAGAGGGGAGTAGATACCTTCTTGAAGCGGAGAAAATCACGCAGGAATATTGGCGATTCCTTTTCATCCACCGACTTAGCCCACTCCTTAAACATTTCATAGTTGCCTGTCCTACAGGCGATTTGCAGTTTGGCTATGGTCTCAGGATTCCAGGCGTGCTTGATTCCATCTTTCCTCCATGAAAATTGTCCGTGGTTAGGCAGGTAACCATTCCCCTCCCTCACAGGGAGGGGTTGGGGGTGGGTCTGCATGGCTATCTGATCCCTCGCAATCTCCTTCAGCCCTACACCGCCAATGGTGCTCACCTCTGTGCCAAAATATCTTCTCAGCAGGTCTTCGCTCAGGCCGATGCTCTCAAAAATCTTCGCACCGCGATAGCTGCGGATGGTCGAGATACCCATCTTCGACATAATCTTCTTCAGGCCCTTATCCACGGCCTTGATGTAGTTTTTCTCGGCAGTGGCATACTCCTCCTGAATCTTTCCTTTCTTCACGAGGTCGTCGAGGATGGCGAATGTCATGTACGGGCACAGGGCGCTGGCACCATAGCCTAGCAACAGGGCGGCGTGCATGGTCTCGCGGATCTCTCCGCTCTCCACAATCAAGGCCGTCTGCACACGCTTGCCCACGCTGATCAGATAGTGGTGAACGGCTGATACGGCCAACAGTGATGGGATATAGAAAGACTTACCCCCTTGCCCCTCCCTGTGAGGGAGGGGAGTAAATACCTCTGCATCATCAATCTTATCTGTCAATATAATATAGTTGTAACCATTATCTACTGCCTGTTCTGCATCCTTACAAAGTTTATCAAGAGCCAAACGCAATCCTTCTTCTGCACTTGAAAGGTAATCACTCCCCTCCCTCGGCTGGGGGGTGGGTCTGTCGATGGTGGGTCTGAAGGTCATCGGCAGTTTTATGGTCTTGAATCCCTTATACCTAATATTACATAATATATCGAGTTGTGTGTTGGTCAATACGGGTTGTGGCAGGCGAACCATCTTGCAGTTCGAGGCATCGGGCGTCAGGATGTTGGTGCCTACGGCGCCGATGTACTCCGTCAGGCTCATCACCAACTCCTCGCGGATGGGGTCGATGGCAGGGTTGGTCACCTGCGCAAACTGCTGACGGAAGTAGTTGAACAGTATCTGTGGACGGTCTGAGATGACTGCCAGCGGCGTGTCATTACCCATCGCAGCCACGGGCTCCTGACCGGCTGTTGCCATGGGGATGATGGTCTTGTCGATATCCTCCTGGCCGAAGCCGAAGATTACGAGTTTCTGCTCGAAGTTGCTCACTGAGTTGTCAACCTTACGACCGCTCTTCAGCTTTTCTAACTGCACACGGTTCTCGTTCAGCCACTCGCGGTAGGGATGCGCCTTAGCCAGCTGTTCCTTGATCTCGCCGTCGTAGTAAATCTTGCCTTCCTGCGTGTCGATGAGCAGAATCTTACCGGGCTGCAGGCGGCCTTTGCTCACTACGTCGCCTGGCTCAAAGTCCATCACGCCAACCTCGCTGGCCACCACCATCATACCCTGTTTTGTAATCGTATAACGGCTGGGGCGCAGTCCGTTTCTGTCGAGCATTCCGCCTGCGTAGCGACCATCAGAGAACAGTAGCGCAGCAGGGCCGTCCCAAGGCTCCATCAGGATAGAGTGATACTCGTAGAAGGCCTTCAGGTCCTCAGAAATAGGATTCTTGTCGTTGAAGCTCTCAGGTACCAGGATGGCCATGGCCTGTGGCAATGAGAGTCCGCTCAGCATCAGGAACTCGAACACATTGTCCAAGCTGGCCGAGTCGCTCATGCCCTCCTGCACGATGGGGCAAACGTCCTTTCGATTGAACATTGAACATTGACCATTGGCCATTGGCTGCGCGTTAGAAGATTGTTCAATGGTCAATGGTGAATGGTCAATGGTCATTACGCTCTCGCGAGCCTTCATCCAACCGCGGTTGCCGCGAATGGTGTTGATCTCGCCGTTGTGGGCCAACAAGCGGAAGGGCTGGGCCAGTTTCCATTTCGGGAATGTGTTGGTTGAGAATCTTGAGTGCACCAGCGCCAGTCCGCTTGTAAAGTAATCGTTCGACAGGTCAGGGAAATAACGACGCAACTGTCCACTGGTCAACATTCCCTTATAAATAATATTCTTAGTGGAGAGGGAGCAAATATAAAAAGACTCAAAAGCCTCACCCCCGACCCCTCTCTCGGAGGAGAGGGGAGTAGATAGTTTTGCTAATGCCTCTACTCTATTCTCTATTCTTTTCCTTATTATATACAATTTTTTATTGAGCGCAGCCTCTTCGTCTTGTAGGTAATTACTCCCCTCTCCTCCGAGAGAGGGGTCGGGGGTGAGGCTTTTAATAAACATCTGCTTGATGTCGGGCTCCACCTCACGGGCAGCCGCACCCAGCACCTCTGGGTTGGTGGGCACAGTGCGAAGGTGCATCAGCGTGAGCCCCTCGCGCTCAATCTCCTCGATCATCACCGAGAGAATGTCCTGCTGCGCCTTCTCGTCTTTTGGCAGGAATACCAGTCCCGTACCATACTTACCTTTCTCGGGCACGGGGATGCCCTGCAATAGGATAAACTCGTGCGGAATCTGTACCATGATACCGGCTCCGTCGCCAGTCTTGTCGCGAGTCTCAGCTCCGCGATGTTCCATGTTTTCCAGCACCTTCAGAGCGTTGTCCACCAGTTCGTGACTCTTTCCGCCGTGGATGTTCACTACCATTCCCACACCGCAAGCATCGTGCTCATATTGGCTTTGGTAAAGCCCCTGCTGCGAATAAAATTCTTTTTGCAACTTTTCTGGTGTTTGAAGTTTACATTTTGCCATATTATCCCTTGGTTTTCTTTCTTTTTGCCTTAATTCGGCTGCAAAATTACAGCATTTCGAACAAACCACCAAAATCATGCTTGCTTTTTAGCAGCAAAAAAACACGTTCTGACACTTTGCGAAAATATCTGTGTTATTCCGACAAAGTGTAAGCGATTCGTTCTTTCCGCTCCTTCAATCCTTACACTTTGACATTTCTTCGAAAAAGAAAGCCACTGACCCCCTGCGAAACAGAGCCTCGGCGGCCATCATTTCTTTCGTCGCCGATAACTATTTCACAACGAATTTCACGAATAATACGAATGAGTGCGTCTCACCGCTGAGACTGATGCCGGTGTCCGGTGCCTGCGACGGATGCTTGGTGTAAAGAATTATTATCAAAAAAAGGGTCTCTGGAAAAAGTCAAACTAGAGAAAATGAGGGTAATGCCTACACCCGAAAACGGACTTTTTTGATGGTTCAGAAGCGTTTTGAGGAGAAAAAATCTGCACACTTCTTGATGATTGTGCAGCTTCTCGGCCTTCCGAGTCGCCTATTTTTGTTTTTTTTCAGCTTTTTCATCTTCAAAAAGAGGCACCGCGTGAAAAAATCTAACGCTAGATTTTTTCAAAAGGGGCCTGGTTTTTAAAACGGGGAACCTGCTTTTTATTAAAACTAGCGTGCAAAACTCTGTCAGTCAGCGAGATATGTGAAGATGAAAATCTGCGCGTTTTTTCCGACAAAAAAATTTTTTGCTCAGAATTTTCGATTCTCAGAAGGGCAAATGTAAAGTTTTTTAACCAGTTCTGACTCGTTTCCGTGCCAATTCACGTTGTACTGATCTGTCTGCGATGCAATATAAGGACGGCTTTGGCAGCAGAATAATGAGGCCTTCTTCTCTTTATCGCAACTGTCACTTTGCAACAAAAGGATTTCTTTTGTGCACAAAGTGATAGCAAATAGAAAGAGAAGGTGGGTTAAAGATTGGCAAAATGTTAGCCAGTTTCGATTTTAACAAACAAATAGAAAAGCGCTTTGACTGTTTCACGACATGAAGCAGTACCTTTGCAGGCGCGAACTTGCAAACAGTATATATATATAAATAGGTAAAAGAGGTATGAAGATTAAGAAGCACCATTTGCTGGCCATCATCATCGTCTTTGTCTATACCTTTGCCATGAGTTGGACTTGGCACATATAGGTGAGCGAGAGTTGGCGGAATATGAAGAGCATATCAGACAAATAGAGAAAAGTGAATAATGTAAACTTCAACATCAGCAAACTTCAACAAGAAAATGAATACAAAGTACATCTTCGTAACTGGCGGTGTGGTTTCCTCGCTTGGCAAGGGCATCATTTCCGCCAGCATCGGTAAATTGCTGCAGGCACGCGGCTACAAAGTGACTATTCAGAAATTCGACCCATACATCAACATCGACCCAGGGACGCTGAACCCCTACGAGCACGGCGAGTGCTACGTGACGGAAGATGGTTTCGAAACTGACCTTGACCTGGGACATTACGAAAGGTTTACGGGTATACACACCACGCGCAACAATTCGATTACCACGGGGCGCATCTACAAGACGGTGATAGACCGCGAGCGGCACGGTGACTATCTGGGTAAGACCATTCAGGTGGTGCCGCATATCACGGACGAGATAAAGAGAAGGATGTTACGAAGCCCCACCCAAGACCCCTCCCGCAGGGGGGAGGGGAGTAACTACAACCATCCCGGAGAAGCACCGGCAGAAGTAACTACTCCCCTCTCCTCCGCGAGAGGGGCCGGGGGTGAGGCTTTTGATTTCGTCATCACCGAAGTTGGCGGTACCATCGGCGACATAGAGAGCGCACCATTTATGGAGGCCATCCGACAGCTGCGATGGCAGTTGGGACGTGATGCGGTGTGTGTGCACCTGACCTACGTGCCCTATCTGAAAGCGGCCGATGAGCTGAAGACAAAGCCCACACAGCATAGTGTGAAGGAACTGCAAGGGATGGGTATTCAGCCCGATATCCTCGTCCTCCGGACGGAACGTCACCTCGACGACCATGTGCGTATGAAGGTGGCGTCGTTTTGTAATGTGGATTTGGAGTGCGTGGTGCAGAGCGAGGATATGCCAAGTATCTACGAGGTGCCCGTGAACATGCAGAAGCAGGGCTTGGACGCAGCTATCATGCGTAAGATAGGGATCCCCGTTGGCGAGACGCCAGCCATGAAACCTTGGCATGATTTCCTCGACAAACAGCGCAATGCCAAGCGCGAGGTACACATCGGCCTGGTAGGAAAGTACGACCTGCAGGATGCCTACAAGAGTATTCGCGAGAGTCTGAATCTGGCAGGCATCTACAACGATGTGAAGGCACGGATCCACTTTATCAACAGTGAGGAAATCAGCCGTGAAAACGTAGCCGAGAAACTCGACGGTATGGCGGGTATTATCATCTGTCCTGGCTTCGGACAGCGAGGTATCGAGGGCAAGATTATAGCCGCAGAATATACACGCACCAACGACATTCCCACTTTCGGCATCTGTCTGGGTATGCAGATGATGGTGATTGAGTTTGCCCGTAACGTGCTGGGCTACAACGATGCCAACAGTGCAGAAATGAGACCCACCCCCCAGCCCCTCCCTGTTATGGAGGGGAGTGATTACCAAGAGCCTGTGAATGTTATCGACCTAATGAAAGAACAGAAAAACATTACGCAGATGGGTGGTACAATGAGATTAGGCGCATACGAATGTCAGTTGATAGAAGGCAGCAAGGTGTTTGAGGCCTACACGCAGCCAGAACTATCTACACCCCTCCATAACAGGGAGGGGCAAGGGGGTGGGTCTGTCATTATCAGCGAGCGCCACCGTCACCGCTATGAGTTTAACAACGCCTATAAAGAGGAATACGAGGCGAAGGGTATGAAGTGCGTGGGTATCAATCCTGCCGCAAACCTCGTAGAAATTGTCGAGATACCAGAAAAACGATGGTACATCGGCACGCAGTTCCATCCCGAATATTCCTCCACCGTCCTTCATCCCCATCCCCTCTTCATGAGTTTCGTTGAGGAATGTGCAAATAGCTAAATAGTCCACTTGTCAAATAAATTGTAAATAGTAAATTGTCAAATCGTAAATTGATATGGTGGATCAGTTAAAACATGAATGTGGTGTGGCGATGATTCGCCTGCTGAAGCCACTGGATTACTACGAGAAAAAGTACGGCACGTGTGCCTACGGTTTCAACAAACTCTACCTGATGATGGAGAAGCAGCACAACCGCGGTCAGGAGGGTGCTGGTATCGCCTCCGTCAACCTGCATACGAAACCTGGTGCAGAGTACATGTTTCGAGAACGGGCGGAGGGCAAGGATGCCATCACGGAGATTTTCAGCCGCCTCCCCCTAACCCCCTCCCGTAGAGGGGGAACCGCTGCACAGGAAGTCTCCCCTAAGGGGGGAGGTTGGGAGGGGGCTCAACTGCTGATGGGTCATCTGCGCTATTCGACGACGGGCAAGAGCGGACTGACGTTTGTACATCCCTTCCTGCGCCGTAACAACTGGCGCGCCAAGAACCTGTGTCTGTGCGGCAACTTCAACATGACCAACATCGACGAGGTCTTTCAGTTCCTGACGGCGCAAGGACAGTCGCCGCGCATCTATGGCGACTCGTACATCACGCTCGAACTGATGGGCCACCGACTGGACCGAGAGGTGGAACGGCTGTTTGAGGAAGCCAAGGCGAAGGGACTTGAGGGACTCGACATTACGCGATATATCGATGACCACGTGGAGATGGCCAACGTGCTGCGTAAGACGATGGAGCACTACGATGGCGGCTACGTGATGTGTGGATTGACGGGCAGTGGCGAGATGTTTGCTGTGCGCGACCCGTGGGGCATTCGTCCGGCGTTCTATTATCGCGACGACGAAATCATTGCTCTTGCCAGTGAACGCCCTGTGCTGCAGACCACCTTTGACTTGCAATATGAGGACATCCACGAACTGCCCCCCGGTGAAGCACTCATCGTGCGTCGCAATGGCGAGAGTCATCTGGAACAGATTATGCCGGCTCAGCAGTTCTCAGCCTGTTCGTTCGAGCGCATCTATTTCAGCCGAGGCTCCGACCGCGACATCTATCAAGAGCGCAAACGCCTTGGTGAACAGCTGACGCCTGCCATCCTGAAAGCCATCGATGGCGATGTAGATAATACGGTTTTTTCATATATACCCAACACCGCCGAGGTGGCTTACTATGGCATGACCGATGGCTTCCGTCAGCAGGGCTACAACGTGCGGACGGAGAAGGTGGTGTGGAAGGACATCAAATTGCGCACGTTCATCACCGATAACTCTGAGCGCAACGACCTTGCCGCACACGTCTATGACATCAGCTACGGATCACTGCGTCCCTACAAGGATAACCTTGTGATTATCGACGACTCGATAGTTCGCGGCACGACGCTGAGGGAGAGCATCTTCAAGATTCTCGATCGTCTGCACCCGAAGAAGATTGTGATGGTCAGCTCGTCGCCCCAGATTCGTTACCCTGACTATTACGGCATTGACATGGCGCGCTTGGAAGAGTTCTGTGCCTTCCGTGCCACGATGGCCCTCATAGAGGAGCGCGGCATGTGGCAGTTGGTGAATGACGTCTATTTAGCCTGCAAGAAAGCCATAGACCATTCACCATTGAACATTGACCATTCCATTGCGCAGCCAATGTTCAATGAAAACCAAGTACGTGCTCTCTACGCTCCCTTCACCGTCGAGGAAATCAATACGAAGATAGTAGAGATGCTGCGTCCGAAAGGCATGCAAACTCCCGTAGAATTGGTATTCCAAAGCATCGAGGGACTGCACGAGGCATGTCCCAACCATCCTGGCGACTGGTACTTCACGGGGCATTATCCCACGCCTGGCGGAACCCGGCTCGTCAACCAGTCATTCATCAATTGGTATGAAACAACAATTCAAGCGGCTAATCATGCTTAATTGTTAAATGTTCGTAAAATAGCGAATAGGTGTTTGGGGATATGGCGCGATGTTCGTATCTTTGCGAACATATTCAAACGTATGAGTAAGAAAGAATATACGGAAAGGCAAGAAATGCTGGCGCGCTTCTCCAAGGCGTTGGGGCATCCTGCACGGGTAGCCATCATGCAGTTTTTGGCCAAACAGGAGCATTGCTACTTCGGCGACATTCACGAGGAGCTGCCTATTGCCAAGGCCACCGTCTCGCAGCATCTGTCAGAGTTGAAAGATGCTGGGCTGATACAGGGAACGATAGAACTGCCAAAGGTAAAATATTGTATCAATCAGAAAAACTGGCAGCTGGCTCAGGAACTCTATAAAGAGTTCTTCGGCCAAGCCGTGTGCAAAAAAGGGGAGTGCTGCGGATAAGCCGCTGGCACTCTCTGTTTTTTTTACCTTATATGTTCGTTGTTTTGCGAATTACAAATAATAAATATAATTCAACTTCCGCAAACTATGAGAACCCTGCGTAGAAACGGCCTGAAAGGCCAGCAAGCACTTAGCCCAGGGCATCGCCCTGGGTACAAGGAGACAGGTAATTGCGCCCTGAAAGGGCAAAAGACAACAGCCCAGGGCATCGCCCTGGGTACAATGGGGCAGGTAGATTCGCCCTGTAAGGGCAAAAGACCAACCGCGTCTATGATGCTTTTGCCCTTACAGGGCGTTGGCTGCGCATCACATTTACCTAGGGCGATGCCCTGGGCTGTTAGCTCGTTGGCCTTTCAGGCCGCCTATCGGATACATGCGGATAATCATTAAAAAGAAAATGATGGAAATCAAGGTGTTAGGCTCTGGGTGCAGCCGTTGTCATAAGGCACTCGAAGTAGTGAACAAGGTGGTCAGCGAGAATCTTGTTGACGCCAATGTGGAGTATGTGAACGACATCATGAAGATCATGGAGTACAACGTGATGTCGATGCCCGCCATCGTCATCGATGGTGTGGTGCGGGTGAAGGGCGCCGTGCCTTCTGAAACGGAGATGAAGCAGCTCTTGGGAGTATGATACAAGATTTTGCCGACTGGCTCATCTATGATGTTGCCGGTCTCGGGGCTGACAGCCATTTGGGCTCAGCCCTCAATTTCTTCGTCTACGACTCGCTGAAGATTCTGTTGCTGTTGTTCCTCATCAGTGCGCTCATGGGCGTGGTGAACGCCTATTTCCCCATTGAGCGACTGCGACAGTACCTCACGTCACACCGCCTCTACGGTCTGCAGTATCTGCTGGCCTCGCTTTTCGGAGCCATCACTCCCTTCTGTTCGTGTTCCAGCATCCCGCTGTTCATTGGTTTCGTCAAGGGCGGCATTCCCTTGGGTGTGACGCTGTCGTTCCTCATCACCTCACCACTGGTCAACGAGGTGGCTGTGGCCATGTTTATCGGTTCGTTTGGCTGGCAGGTCATGCTCGTCTATGTCATCAGCGGCATTGTTCTCGGCATGGTGGGGGGGATGGTGCTGGGCCGTCTGCATCTGGAGTCGCTGCTCAGCGACTGGGTGCGGAAGATACAGGCGCAGTTGTCGGCACAGGCTGTTGAATGGGAAAGCGAGCGCATCGGTTTCCTCCAGCGTCTGCCTTCCATCTTGCGCGATGCATGGAAGATTGTGCGCGGCGTGCTCCTCTATGTCATCATCGGCATTGCCATTGGTGCAGCGATGCATGGCTATGTGCCCGAAGGCTTCTTCGAGACCTACCTGGCCAAGGAGAACTGGTTTGCCGTTCCTTTGGCTGTGGTTTGTGCTGTGCCGATGTATGCCAACGCTGCCGGTATCGTGCCTGTCATCGAGGTGTTCGTGGCCAAGGGCATCCCCCTCGGCACCGCCATCGCCTTCATGATGTCGGTGGTAGGCTTGTCGCTCCCCGAGGCTACGATGCTGAAAAAAGTGATGACGTGGCGGCTCATTGGCATTTTCTTCGGCACCATCACACTATTCATCATCCTGTTAGGCTATTTGTTTAATGTCGTTTTATGATATTCAGTCGTGGCTGGCCAGTAAGGTGTTTGGACTGTGCATAAAGAATTGTTATTTCTTCTTGACAATTTGTTATGAAATATCCAGGTTTGACAGCAAATAGTTTGTAAAAAGATACTAAATCAATACAATTGGTTTACATATAGTAACTTCGCTTTCTTTTTAACAATTAAAACAGGATCGTTTTTCGCTTTTTTCTTTCAAAAAGAAATAATTTTGTACCCCCAAAAAAGGGTTGTTTTTGGATATGCAGCTTTTTAGCGTCTGAAAGGCTAAGCAGCGAAATAAACAGATATGATGAAAGAAGCGAAACTGATACTTGAAGACGGTTCAGAGTTTTTCGGCTTGTCATTTGGCTACGATGGTGAAGCAGTCGGCGAGGTGGTCTTCAACACGGCCATGACAGGCTACCCTGAGAGTCTGACCGACCCCAGCTATGCAGGCCAGATACTGGTGACGACATTCCCGCTGATAGGAAACTACGGTGTGCCAGATACAGGCATGGGAGACGATGGTCTGCCGCTGTATATGGAGAGTGAACGTATCCATCCGAAGGCCTTGATTGTGGCCGACTATAGCGAACATTATTCGCATTGGAATGCCAAGGAGTCATTAGCGGCTTGGCTGAAGAGAGAGCACATTCCCGCGATAACGGGCATCGACACACGCCGACTGACGAAGATGCTGAGGGAGCATGGTGTGATGATGGGAAGAATAAGCCTCATCCCCGACCCCTCTCCAAAGGGCGAGGGGAGTGATAACTCTCGGGATTATGGTTCGGTGAACTGGGTGGAGAAGGTGAGTTGCAAAGAAGTGATTACCTACAATCAGGGTGCTGGCATGCGTGTGGTGCTTGTGGATTGCGGCGTGAAGGCGAACATCATCCGCTGTCTGATAAGACGGGGTATTGAGGTGGTTCGTGTACCATGGGACTACGATTTTAATCAGTTGGAGTTCGACGGTCTTTTCTTGGCCAATGGTCCTGGCGACCCGGAACAATGCGAGGTGACGGTGGAGCACATCAGAACATTCCTGAATAATAAAGAGGTAAGACCGTGTATGGGTATCTGCTTGGGTAATCAATTGTTGGCTCGTGCAGCTGGCGCTAAGACCTATAAACTGAAATATGGTCACCGCTCGCACAACCAACCCGTGCGTGAGTTAGGTACTAATCGTTGCTTTATCACAAGTCAGAATCATGGTTACGCTGTCGATGACTCGACATTGCCTGCTGATTGGGAACCGCTGTTCGTGAACATGAATGACGGCTCGAACGAGGGCATTCGCCACAAGTCGAAGCCCTGGATGTCGGCACAATTCCACCCAGAAGCCTGCTCAGGGCCAACCGATACGGAATGGATGTTTGATGAGTTCATAAAAAGCCTCACCCCCGACCCCTCTCGCGGGGGAGAGGGGAGTAGTTACCTTCAAGGACAGGACCCTATCGAAAAACAAGCAGAAAAACTATCTACTCCCCTCCCCCTCGCGGGAGGGGTCGGGGGTGGGGCTAAGGTCCTCATTCTTGGCTCTGGCGCCCTGAAGATTGGCCAGGCTGGCGAGTTCGACTACTCTGGTGCACAGGCGCTGAAAGCCCTGAAAGAAGAGGGAATCCATTCGGTGCTCATCAACCCCAACATCGCTACGGTGCAGACATCAAAAGATGTGGCAGATACAGTGTATTTCCAGCCCGTGACACCAGAGTTCGTGGAGCGCGTTATCGAAAAGGAGCGTCCAGATGGTATCCTGTTGTCGTTTGGCGGTCAGACGGCCTTGAACTGTGGCGTGGCTCTCTACGAAAAGGGCGTCTTAGAGAAATACGGCGTCAAGGTGTTGGGAACACCCGTGCAGGCTATCATTGATACCGAGGATCGCGACCTGTTTGTGAAGCGGCTCGACGAGATTGGCGTGAAGACCATCAAGAGCGAGGCTTGTTCTACTGTCGAGGAAGTACAAAAAGCGGCACATGAGCTGGGCTTCCCCGTCATATTACGTGCCGCATACGCCCTCGGCGGACTCGGCTCGGGTTTCTGCGACAATGAGAATGAGCTGTTGGCACAGGCCGAGGAAGCCTTCTCGTTCTCGCCGCAGGTGCTGGTGGAGAAATCGTTGAAAGGCTGGAAGGAGATAGAGTATGAGGTGGTGCGCGACCGCTACGACAACTGTATCACCGTTTGTAACATGGAGAACTTCGACCCGCTGGGCATCCACACGGGCGAATCCATCGTGGTGGCTCCCTCGCAGACACTAACGAATTCGGAGTATCACAAGTTGCGTGAACTGGCCATCAAGATTATCCGCCACATCGGCATCGTCGGCGAGTGTAACGTACAGTATGCGCTCGACCCGAACAGCGAGGACTACCGTGTCATTGAGGTTAACGCCCGCCTGTCGCGCTCCTCGGCATTGGCATCGAAGGCTACGGGCTACCCACTCGCATTCGTCGCCGCGAAGCTCGGCCTCGGCTATGGTCTCTTCGACCTGAAGAACTCGGTCACAAAGACCACGAGTGCCTTCTTCGAGCCTGCGCTCGACTATGTAGTAGTAAAGATTCCGCGTTGGGACCTCACGAAGTTCCATGGCGTGAAGCGCGAGCTTGGGTCGGCTATGAAGAGCGTGGGCGAGGTCATGGCCATTGGGCGCACCTTCGAGGAGGCGCTACAAAAGGGATTGCGCATGATTGGCCAGGGCATGCACGGCTTCGTGGAGAACCATGAGATCAAAATACCCGACATCATAAAATCGTTGCACGAGCCGACGGATATGCGTATCTTCGTTGTGTCAAAGGCCCTGAAAATCGGCTACACCATCGAGCAAATCCATCAGCTGACCATGATTGACCGCTGGTTTCTGCAGAAACTGAAGCATATCGTAGATATCGACCAACAATTGAAGGAGAACGTCCTGCTTTCCGAGGTATCAGAGTATATGGAGCCCAGCGAATTTATGGAGTATTTGAGGTCACCGGAAATCTTTCCGCTTTTACGAGCTGCCAAAGTCTACGGTTTCTCTGACTTTCAGATTGGCCGTGCCATCGGGCTCGAGAGCCGCATGAAGATGGAGCAGGCCGGCCTCACCGTCCGCAAATGGCGCAAGGAACTCGGCATTGTACCCATTGTCAACCAGATTGACACCCTAGCAGCGGAATATCCCGCCCAAACCAACTACCTGTATTTGTCTTATTTGTAAAACAATCGGCATAAACAACGAGGTTATGGCATCGCTAGCAGAATAATATTCTGTTAGCGATGCTTTATTGATGCTAAACGGAAATATTTTCTACAAAACAAAGCATTTTCAAATGTATTTTCTTAATTTATACACAAATTTTGGCATGTAACACCGAGTTCGTACCTTTGCACAGAAAATCATTCATAGCACAATCATGCAAAAGCAAACGACAGCAATCCATACGAAATACGACCGGACAGATGCCTATGGGTCACTGGCTGTTCCTATATATAATAATGTGTCGTTTGAGTTTGGCGATGCACAGCAAATGTCAGATGTGTTCTGCAATCGCATGAAAGCTCCTGACTATGCACGTATTGCCAACCCTACGGTGACGAATCTGGAGCAGCGAGTGCGAGCACTCACCGGGGCAAGCCATGTGACGGCCTTTTGCTCTGGCATGGCGGCCATTAGCAACGCCCTGTTGGCGGTGGCTGAACAAGGAAAGAACATTGTCACCTCGCGTCACCTGTTTGGCAATACGCTGGCCCTGGTTAGCGGCACTTTTCTGCGACTTGGCGTGAAGCCGAGGCTGCGCGACCTTACCGACCTGGATGCGGTGGAGAAAGCCGTAGACGATCAGACTGCGTGTGTGTTTCTGGAGATAGTGACCAATCCGCAGCTGGAGGTGGCCGACCTGCAGGCACTGTCGGCGATAGCCCACAAGAAGGGTGTGCCCGTGATAGCCGATTCGACGGTGATTCCGTTCACGGAGACCTCACTCCATGAACTGGGCGTTGACATAGAGGTGGTGTCGAGCACCAAATATCTGTCAGGCGGCGGGACATCGCTAGGCGGTCTGGTGATTGACTACGGCACATTCCCTGCTATCAACCAGCGCATCAAGTATGACCTTTTGATCAATCTGGGCGCCTACATGTCGCCGCAGACGGCCTACATGCAAACCCTTGGCCTGGAGACTCTCGACGTACGCTATCAGCGGCAAGCCTCTAACGCACTGGCACTGGCCGAGGCACTGCCCAGCTTCAAGGGCATTGAAAGAGTGAACTACATCGGACTGCCCGAGAATCCTTTCCATGAGCTGGCCGTCAGACAGTTCGGTCCCACGGCAGGAGCCATGCTGACCATCGACCTGGCCTCGCGTGACGACTGCTTCCGATTCCTTAACAGTCTGCAGCTCATCCATCGAGCCACCAATCTGTTCGACAGCCGCACACTGGCCATCCATCCGGCTTCCACCATCTTCGGTCTGTTCCCGGAACGTCAATTAGTGCAGATGGACGTAAGGCAGACAACCATACGGCTTTCCGTAGGCCTTGAGGCCGTCGATGACCTGTTGGCCGACATAGAGAACGCACTGAAGAACATTTGAGCATTGAACATAAAAACAACTATGGCAGAGACAAAGAAACTGAGCATCATCGCCTTCAGTGGCGATTTCGACAAGTTGACAGCCGTATTCACATTAGGTACGGGCGCGGCGGCAGTAGGCTACGAGGTGAACATCTTCTTCACGTTTTGGGGGCTGGATGCCATCAAGCAGAAACAAGGACGTAGCTTTACAGGAGGTAACTGGCTGACGAAGACTTTCGGGTTTATGATGGGCGGTCTGAAGGTGACGCCTACCAGCCGCTTCAACTTCCTTGGCGCAGGGCCAAAGATTTTCCGCTATCTGATGAAGAAGAATAACGTGGCAACGCTCGAGGAACTCGTGGAGGCCGCAAAGGCCCTCGGCATCAATCTCTATGCCTGCGAGATGGCAATGCACGTGCTGGGGCTGAAGAAGGAGGATTTTATTCCTGAAGTGAAGGATGTGCTCGGCGTAGCATCGTTTTTGAACCTCAGCGAAGGGGGACAGACTTTATTTATATAATTAACCGACATCATATGGCAACTAAAGTATTAGACATTACGAAAGAGCACTGCCCAATGACCTTCGTGAAAACGAAAATCGAGCTGTCGAAGCTCAACGAGGGCGACATTCTGGAAGTGCTGCTCGCTGAGGGCGAGCCGCTTGACAACGTTCCGCGCAATGCCAAGGAGCAAGGCTACAACGTTCTTTCCGTAGAACATGTGGAAGGAACGACTCATAAGGTTGTTATTAAAAAATGAAAAAACAAATCATTTATTAATCGCAATAAAAAGACGACAGATGAGGAAGGCGTAGCCTTGGAATTCCTGAAACAGGAGATCGTCTCCAAAGGGCTTCCCCCAAAAATCCGAAGCGTCCGGACAAAAATCCGAAGCGTCCGGACAAAAATCCGAAGCGTTCGGACAAAAGGCCCAAGGCATAGGATTTCTGGGAAAGGCTCTTCCAATTGCGAAAGTAAGCAAGCAACATTTTTTCCTTAGCGTTCAGATTATGCATGCGAAATATTCTTTATTCAAGTTTCGCAAGTTATGAAAACCCTGCGTAGAAACGGCCTGAAAGGCCAACAAACACTTAGCCCAGGGCATCGCCCTGGGTACAAGGGAACAGGTAATTGCGCCCTGAAAGGGCAAAAGCTCTACCTCTTCCAT
>JAILAA010000202.1 GCA_024681875.1 Prevotella sp. | reverse complement strand
ATCTCACTGACAGACAAGACTCCTTTGAAAGAGTTGTTTGAAAAGACTAAATTCAACGATGTCAAAGAACAATTTGATCCTCTCTTTCCGGGGCTATTTGATTAATATTTAATTCGTCCCGATTTTAACGGGACACTAATGAATCTGAAAACAAATCTTACCATGTTGTTACTCTGTCTGGCCGGTTTGTTGGCGGCTGAGAACAACCCACAGCTCCAGTTAGTACAGGTGACGAAAGAGTCGCAGATGGTCAGCGGCAGAACGTATAAGCTCTACTATGTCAGCAATTCAAAGGGTTGCTACGTCAAGGCTGAAGAAAATAGCTTTTCTGTAGTTGACGGCTTGACTTATGACGGTGAGGGTGCAGATTATGTCTTCACCAAGAATGCTGGGTCTGACAATTGGAAGATAAAGAGCCAGACAAAAAACACGTATTTCCCACAACCTTCAGGAGATGCTGCGGACATTGAGCCTACTAATGACGAGGCTAATGCCGGTTGGTGGACGCTGTACTTCCTGAACGACGGCACGTTTGCACCCTATTGTGGAGACTATTGCATGGATCGAAACAGTAGTGTGCTTCATAGTATTCGGAAAGACGAAAGGTTTCCCAGAAACGTCAACCAGTTCAAGCTCTATGAGTGGGTGGCCACGTTTGATGCCTCCAAGGTTTATAAGCTGAACAGCGGAACGGCTGAATGGATGTTCATTTCTGCCGGTGGCGTTTACTGTTATCTTTACAACACGACGCAGCATGGGTTTGCCTATCCCTCGGAAAGTGGCGCCTGGACCTATAGCAATGATGTGGCAGTACCTGTAAGGGTAGTGAAAGATGACACGCACTATCGCATCTCGACTAAGGACGGTACGAAGACTTTCAGTCTGAGTGGCCAGACAAATATTACAATTGCGGAAGACCGCAAAGCTACAACGGCTGAGACTGATGGCCTGAATACGAAGGTGGCAAATCTTTTGGGCGGACAGTCAAGGGTGACAGGTGAGCCGAATCTTGATGACGGCTGGTATGCCCTGCAAATCGTTGAGGACAGCGAGCACCCCGAGTTCGTGGGCAACTTCCTCAAGACGCTGAACACGCCCTATGACAACGGCGGCTCCATTACCTATCCCTATCCCGTTGGTCATGGGGGCAATTACGACCAGCACCCCGCCAAGAATGATGCCACCTACTATTTCCGTCTGTGGCAGCCTGCAGGAAAAACTGGTTATTACCACTGGCAGCTGCCCAATGGCATCTACATCGTCAATTACAAGAACAACTATCCCATCAGGTATCATCGCGACCTCTCCGACTTCATCATCGGCAGCAACGGCGATGGCACCTTCTACATCCAGAATTCCGACTTCCGCACGAAGGCCTTCAACGGCTATATCGGCAAGACATCGCACAAATACATCGCCAGCAGCACCAAACTCGGCATCAACAAGATTAACCTTGACAATGTAGGTCTCACACCTTGGAAGGTAGTTTTCAATGAGGGTGCCGACGAGATTCCACTGACCTACAAAGGAAATGCGGCTATCCAAGGGCCTACGACTGTTTATAACAACGGCTATTTCTTCCTGCCGTCTGGCGTTACTCCAACAGCCAGTGATTTCGATACGACGAGCGATTCCAATTTTGCAGGGTCAGCTGTCATTGATGCCACTGCAAAGACCATTACGGTAAAATATGCCCCCGACATTTGCTTCACAGCCGAAAACGTCACTGTGCAGCAGGGCAGCCGTACTACGGGTATTGGCAACGAGAAGCAGGTGCTGCTGCGGACGAAGATTGTTCCGCAGGCTCCTTGCACATTGTCTTCACTTGACATTACGCTGGCTGGTGCTGAGCAGTTCGACAAGGTGGAAGCCTATCTGACCACAGCCGACCAACTGCATGCCGATGGCGTTACTGCTACGTTGCTGGGTTCGAAGGATTCAGGTCTTACCAGTGATTCTGAAGAACCTCTGGGGAATATCACCATAGCTTTATCCAGCAGCCCCGTGCTGAAGATGAATGAGAGCTACTACATGTGGCTTACTGCTGACATTAAGTCAACGGCTCAGGAATCAGAAATCGTCGATGCTGCCATTGTCGGCATCAGCTATCAGAACGCAAAGGATGCCGTGCAAACTGTTGATGTTACCAGCTTGGGCGACCCTGAGGGCAACATGCGCACCTTCAAGGCTCAGAGCTTTGTGGAGGTATCGGCTGAGAACAACGGCACAGAGGCACACTACTATCGTAATCCTGCCATCCTCAACATAGGTGACAACACCGTGCTGGCCTTCTATGAGGATCGCTATAACAACGTCAATGGCTTGGGCAAGGACTTCGATGGCTCTGAATACGGTCATCGCATGGATGTCGTTGTGAGAAAGAGCACCGACAACGGTAAGACATGGGGAAATCCTGTAATAGTAGGCACAGGAACGGTGGGGACAGACGCAACAAGAGCCTATTGGCTATGCAGGCCCTGCTGTGGTGAAGTCAGGTAGCAAAATCATCTGTCTGATGGCAACGGGCAGCAGTAGCTTTGACAAGGGCCTTACACAGATTACTATGCGTACCAGCACCGACGGTACAACATGGTCTGAGCCACAGAGCCTGTCTTTTGAAGGCTTCACATCCTACTACGTCACACCTGGTAAGGGCGTGGTATATACTGTTAATAATGTCAGCCGTGTGGCATTCGTCATCAATGCGAAGGTGGGTGGCAGGACAAGGGAATATCTGCTCTATTCCGACGACGAGGGCAGCCATTGGTCAATTGATACTGAGACTGCACTTGCCGGTAAGGGCAAAGAGTCGAAGCTGGAAGTGAAGAACAATGGCACCTCGCTGATAGTCATGGGCAAGGCCCCTGTCAGCAAGGAGTGCAATAACGACCTGCTCTACTTCAAGCGTTCAGGAGATGATCAAAGTTCTTTCGATGCCATTCTCCAGACCATCATGTGGAAGAATGATGGCGACCCCAAACGTCTGAAGGATATGCGCCTCTATGCCAGCTTTGACCAGGCAACCACATGGAAGGAACTGTTCTACATCCAGCCGGGCAATGCAGGCGCCAGCTCCATGCAGAAACTCTCTGACGGTAACCTCGCCATCTGTTTCGAGGACGGCAGTATCGGCAATGACGAGATGGACGGCTGCTATACCCTGACTTATGCCGTCATCGACCAGGGTATGGTAGCAGAGCAATCGGCAAGCGTCAATCAATCCACTATCGTCAAAACAGGGGACAATCGTGATAGCGGTGCTCCTTTTGTCAACGGCTCAGGCTGGACGAAGAGCGTGGTGACGAATTCTGCATCTGGCTTTGCCGGTATTACCATCTCGGCTAATCATGCAGCCTTCAACCGAGAGGGCAACGCTCAGCGCTACTTCATCATCAAGCCTTCTGCTGCTGGAGCATCAGACGTCATCACCATTACGGCGCCTTCTGGCTACGTCATCAAGAGCTACAGCATTACTGGTAACAGGAAAACAACTGAGAACTATACGCTGACCAGCGGAAACGAGTCGGCTACATTCAATGGCGGAGACACCAATGCACGCACCCTGACAGTCGACAATATCTTCTCGCCAACAGCCACCTTTACGTTTATGAGCAACAGCGGCACCAACAATTCTTATTCGCTCATCTCCGATTTCAAGATTATTCTGACGAGAGAGGAATATGGTGTGAAGTTGAATCGTGTGAATGAGGGCACCAGCAAGTCTTATGCCACCCTCTATACCGAATATGACCTGCAGCAGATTGACGGATACACCAAAGCCTATTATATCAAAACTGTGGAAGACGGAAGGGCAATGCTCACGGAAACACCCAACGAAGGCCGCGACATTCCAAAGAATACGGCTGTGGTGTTGATCAACAGCGAGGGCAGCACCTATGCCGAGTTTGTGCTGATTAACAATCTGCCACCTGTGGTTGCTGAAGATGTGAACCTGCTCAAGGGTACGTTGACGGGTATAACATTGCCTATGTCAACCAATGAAAACATTTATTCCTTTGGACGGAGAAGGGTGAGGGCAGACGAAAACAGTGCTTGGGGCGAGTATGTGGCAGGATTCTATAACACCGGAAATGACCTAGAACTCGGTGCCAATAGGTGCTATCTCAACACAGGGACTACTCAACTTGGGCAATCTCGTGGCTTCGACCTTCCATTCGAGGGCGACATGTCTGGCATTACCGATGTCCAGCTGGAGTATCCTGCTTCTACTATCGAAACACCTTGGTACACCCTCGACGGACGCCAACTGAATGGCACGCCCAATAAGCGTGGCATTTATGTGAAGAATGGAAAGAAAATTGTGATGAAATGATGACTATGAAAAGAAAAAGATATACATCTCCCAGCATTACCGTTGTTCCGCTGCGTTGTAGCTGTTGCTTTATGGAACAGAGCCTGACAGTAACGAAGGCCGGCGCATCTGCCCCGCCTAATAGCCAAGAGGAATTCAACGTAGGGTGGTGAACTATTGCCCCTCTCGGTAGAAGTCGAGGGCTTCTTCTATCTCCTGTTTCGTGGCCGTCTGGTTGAGGGATAGGATGCCTACGTCTTGCAGCAGGGTGAAATTGATGTCGCTGCCGGTGTTCTTCTTGTCGTGCGTCATCAGCTGCAGCAGGGTGGGGTAGTCGTCGCAGGTGATGGCCATGCGGCCATAGTGCTCAAGAATAAAGCTGTTCACCTGACGCATCTTATCAACGGGGAAGCCGCACTTCATCACACTGAGATAGAGCTCGCACATCAGGCCCCAGGCTACGGCATAGCCGTGTAATACGGGGCGACTTTTGGCCAAAGCCATTGCCTCGAAGGCGTGCCCCACGGTGTGGCCTAAGTTCAATGCCTTGCGAAGTCCTTGCTCGCGAGGGTCTTCCAGCACGATGCGTTGCTTCACCTGTACGCTGTCGGCCACCATGCGGCCCAGCTGCGACAGGTCGGGCTGCTCTATGTCGAAGGAGAGGAGAGAGGCTATAGCGGTCCCCTCCTCAATCAGCCCGTGCTTCAGCATCTCGGCATAGCCTGAGAGGATGTTCTCTCTATCTAATGTACGCAGGAACGTGGCATCGAGGATGACGGCGTCGGCGTTGCTGAAGGCGCCTATCTCGTTCTTCAGGCCGCCGTAGTTGAAGCCGGTCTTGCCGCCTACGCTGGCATCGACCATGGCCAGGAGCGTGGTGGGTATGTTGATGAAGCTCATGCCTCGTTTAAACGTGCTCAGGGCGAAGCCTGCCAGGTCGGTCACCATGCCGCCGCCAATGTTTACGCAGAGCGAGTGGCGCGTGGCACCCTGCTGCTGCAGCTCCTTCCACACCAGCTCCACCTGCTCAAGCGTCTTGTGCTCGTCGCCAGGCTGGATGGTAATGACATGGGCGTCGTTCATGCAGCCAAAGCTGCTCACTAAGGGCAAACAAAGATGATGTGTGTTGGTGTCGCAAACGATAAACAGCCGGTCGTGCGGCATTGCCTGGACTGCCTCTGTGAGTGTCAGCTCCAGATTCTCTGATAATATGACTTTCTGCTGTCCTTTAACTTCCATAGATTGTTTTAACTGTCTTATACGAAAAGATTGCGGCAAAGGTACAAAAAAGTTGAGAGTTGAGAGCGGAGTGTTGAGAGTTTTTTTGTTTATCTTAAACTTTTTGTTCTTCTTTGCGTCAGAGATAACAGAAATGAATAAAAAAACAATCCCGATGAAACGATTTCTTCTCTTGACGGCCGTTGTGCTGCTGGCGGCCCTCTCAGCTCATGCGCAGCGCACCATCAGCGGCACCGTGGTTGACAAGGACACGAAAGAGGGCGTGATGCAGGCCACCGTCTCGCTGCTGAAGACCGACAGCACCCTGGTGCAGAACTTTGTCACCGACCTGGACGGCCACTTCAAGGCCACAGCACCTGCTGATGGCCGTTTCCTGCTGCGCATCACCAGTGTGGGCTATACCCCCCACGTGCAGTCTGTCACCGTTAGCGGGCAGCCTACGAATATCGGTACCATCAGTCTGGTGGCCGATGGAAATATCTTGAAAGAGGTGGTGGTGGTGAAGAATCAGACGCGTATGTATTCGAAAGGCGACACCATCATCTACAACGCCGATGCCTTCAAGACCCCCGAGGGCTCTGTTGTGGAGGAGCTGGTGAAGCGTCTGCCCGGCGCTGAGGTCGATGACGAGGGCAACATCAAGATAAACGGCAAGAGCGTGTCGAAGATTAAGGTCGACGGCAAGGAGTTCGGCGATGCCAAGACGGCTATGAAGAATCTGCCCACGAATATCGTGGAGCGCATCAGGGCCTACGACGAGAAGAGCGACCTGAGCCGCATCACCGGCATTGACGACGGCAATGAGCAGACGGTCATCGACTTCGGACTGAAACAGGGCATGAACCGCGGCACTATGGCCAACGTCGACATGGGCGTAGGCACCGAGGGCCGCTACTCGAGCCGAATCTTCGGTATGCACATGAGGGGCGACCACCGGCTGATGGGCATGGTGAACGCCAACAATACGAATGACATGGGATTTGGCGGAGGCGGCGGACGCGGCTTCGGAGGCGGACGCGGCATGGGCGGCAACGGCCTGAACGCCATGAAGTCGGGCATGGTGAACTACAACTACGAGAAAACCGACAAGCTCATTGCACAGGCCAGCGTGAACTGGAATCACCGCGACGGCGACACGTGGTCGCGACGGGCCAGCGAGAACTTCATCGGCAGCTCATCGTCGTTCCAGAACTCTGTCAACCAGAACTTTTCACGTGCTAACAGCTGGAGTGCCCAAGGCCGCATCGAGTGGACACCCGATACGCTATGGAACATCAGCTTCCGACCCAGCATCAGTTACTCTACCAGCGACGGACGCGGATGGAACAGCTCGGTGACGTTCAATCAGGATCCCTACGACTATATCGGCTACCAGCTCAATGCTGCCGTCATGCAGGAAATCATCAAGAACGGAGGCGACGCAGAGCATAAACTCGACAGCCTGCTGGTGAACGGAAACAGCAGCAAGTCGCTGAGCTATGGAGAGAACAAGAATCTGGGCGGCACGCTGATGATCAACCGACTGCTCAGCAGCAACGGGCGCAATATCACCGTGCAGCTGACAGGTAACTACAGCGACAACGAGAGCCGCCAGCTGTCGAGCAACCAGACAAAGCTGTTCAGAGGCACTACTACGTTCAACGGTGTCGGAGGACTCTCGGCCTACCAGACCAACCGCTACAACCTGTCGCCCACCACGTCGTGGGACTACAGTGTCAAGACTACTTACAGCGAGCCCATAGCCTATGCCACTTTCCTGCAGTTCAGCTATACTTTCCAGCATCGCTATAACGAGAGCGACCGCTCTACCTATGATTACTCCACACCTCCCTATAACTATGACTTCAACGACTTGATGCCCAGCTATCGTAACTGGGACAATTACTTCAACACTGTCAGTAATGGCTACTCACCACACACCTCTGACACCTATTACAGGGACACGCTGAGCCGCTATTCGGCCTATGAGAATTTTATCCATACAGGCGAGGTGATGCTGCGATTCATCCGCAATAACTACGATTTCAACATCGGCCTGCAGGTTATTCCGCAGACTTCGGAATATACGCAGCACTATCTGAAGGTAGATACCGTAGTGAGCCGCTCTGTCGTCAACTGGAGCCCTACGGCCAACTTCCGCTACCGTTTCTCACAGCAGGGACAGCTGCGCTTCGAGTACCGTGGCAACACCAGTCAGCCGTCGATGGACCAGCTGCTGGATATCAAGGACGACACCGACCCCCTGAACAAGACAACGGGTAATCCCGACCTGAAACCGTCGTTCACTCAGCGCTTCAATCTGCGCTTCAATAACTATTTCCCCTCTTACCAGCGCTTTATCAATGCCAATGCTAACTTCTCGATGACGTCGAACAGCATCGCCAACCGTGTGACCTATAATGAGAAGACGGGCGGAAGGGAATCGAAGCCGGTGAACATCAACGGCAACTGGAATGCCGGTGCCCGCATCACGTGGAACTCGGCCATCGACTCGCTGGGTATCTTCAGCTACAACCTCTCGCTCAACGACAACTATAACCACCATGTGAGCTATGTGTCGCAGGACAGCCAGTCGCTGAAGAATGTCACGAACTCCAATACGCTGGGTAGCCGTCTGGGGCTGGTCTACCGCAACGACTGGCTGGAGGTGGAGCTGAACGGCTCGATGGACTACAGTCACACACGCAATGAACTGCAGCCGCAGTCAAACCTCGACACCTGGAGCTATGCCTACGGCTTCAACACCACACTGACCATGCCTTGGGGTACCCAGTTGTCTACCAATTTGGGCATGAACAGCCGTCGTGGCTACAGCGATGCCTCGATGAACACCAACGAGCTCATCTGGAACGCACAGATTGCGCAGGGATTCCTGAAGGGCAAGCCCCTCACCGTCTCGCTGCAACTCTACGACATCCTGCAGCAGCAGTCCAATTTCTCACGCACCATCAGCGCCATGGCCCGTACCGACAACGAATATAATGCCATCACCAGCTACGCCATGCTGCATGTCATCTACCGTCTCAACCTCTTCGGCACACGTGAGGCCCGTCAGGGTATGCGTAGCATGGGCTTTGGCGGCGGCTTCGGCGGCGGCAATCGCGGTGGCGGCAATCGCGGTGGCGGCGGTGGCAATCGCGGTGGTGGCGGTGGCTTCGGCGGCGGCGGTTTCGGTGGACCCGGACGATTCTAAGTAGTAATATAATAAAAGCCTCCAAGCGTTTGGAGGCTTTTATTATGTCCAGTGATAAATGTTTTATGCTTCTAAAAGGAAACGCTCGGCCTCGATGGCGGCCTGGCAGCCGGTACCAGCGGCGGTGATGGCCTGCCGGTAGACGGGGTCGGCACAGTCGCCAGCCACGAAGATGCCGGGCAGCTTGGTGCGTGGTGTGCCGTCGACCTTCTTCAGGTAGCCCACCTCGTCGGTGTCGAGCCACTGACGGAAGATGTCGGTGTTGGGCTTGTGACCGATGGCAAGGAAGAAACCGTCGATGGCAATGTCTACCAGCTGCTCGTCTGACTCCCCCTTGCGCTTGACAAGATGAGCGCCCTCTACGCCGTTCTCGCCGAAAAGACCGAGGGTGTTGTGCTCGAACAGTATCTCAATATTCTCACGCTCCATGACACGCTGCTGCATCACCTTCGAGGCACGGAGGAAGGGCTTGCGCACGATGAGGTAGACTTTCTTGCAGAGGCCGCTCAAGTAGAGGGCGTCTTCGCAGGCCGTGTCGCCGCCGCCCACCACGGCCACGGTCTTCTTACGATAGAAGAAACCGTCGCAAGTAGCGCAGGCAGAGACGCCCATGCCCATGTATTTCTGCTCATCGGGCAGGCCTAAGTATTTGGCCGAGGCGCCCGTGGCGATGATGATCGTTTCGGCCTCTATCTCATTGCCGGCATCGTCCTTCATACGGTAGGGTCGGGTAGAGAAGTCCACCTCGGTAATCTCGCCATCGCGGATGTCGGCACCGAAGCGCTCGGCCTGCTGGCGCAGGTCCATCATCATCTGGTTGCCGTCCACACCCTCGGGATAGCCGGGAAAGTTCTCCACCTCAGTGGTCTGCGTCAGCTGTCCGCCAGGCTGCAGGCCGCAATACTCCACGGGGCTGAGGTTGGCACGTGAAGCATAAATGGCAGCGGTGTACCCTGCGGGTCCGCTGCCGATAATCAAGCATTTCGTATGTTCCATTCTTTATTATAATAGCAACGGATGAACACAGAGAGACACGGTTTTTGTTTTTCCGTGAGAATCTGTGTTCATCCGTTGCAATTTCTTACTTCAACAGCTCTTCTATTTGCTTTTCAATCTCGCTGATAGCTGTGGTGGGCTCGAAGCGGGCCACTACCATGCCTTTCTTGTCAATAAGGAACTTGGTGAAGTTCCACTTGATGTCGTTCTTCTCCTTGTACTCGGGGTCTTCTTTTGAAAGCATGTCATCAAGGATGTGGGCGATGGGGTGCTCCATGTCCCAACCGGCAAAGCCTTTCTGCTCCTGCAGGAAGAGGAACAGCGGGTCGGCATCGGGGCCGTTCACCTTCACCTTCTTGAAACGGGGGAACTCGGTGCCGAAGTTAAGCTTGCAGAACTCGTGGATGCTCTCGTCGGTGCCAGGAGCCTGCTGGCCAAACTGGTTGCAGGGGAAGTCGAGAATGACGAATTCCTGTGAGCGGAACTTCTCGTAGAGCTTTTCCATCTCCTCGTATTGTGGTGTGAAGCCACACTTCGTTGCCGTGTTGACAATGAGCAACACTTCGTTGGCATACTCTTTCAGCGACACGTCCTTACCTTTTCTGTCCTTGACAGTGAAATCATAAACTGTTTTCATTGTTGTTGTTTGGTTTTTATGTTATAATAACTATAAATTCTTAATTCTTACTCGCGTAGCGACAACTCTTAATTCTTAATTCTAAACTCTTAATTCAATAATGTTTCCCATGCCCGTTTCACATTCTCAATGGGCAATGTCTCGACTCTGTTTTCTATGTTGTCTGGCAGGTTGCAGAAGAAGTCAATGCCCGTCTTCTCCTCCAGGTCGCGGATGTTAACTGTGCAGTCGCTGAGGGAAACCTTTTTGTCGTAACTGCTTTTGTGCTCCATCCAGAAACCTATGGCCATGTAACCTTCGAAATTCTCTAACAACAAGGCCACAAAGAAATATTTGGGTACGCGCATGACGCCCTTCACTAAGGTAGGTTGAATCTGGTCGTCCTCAATAGTGCCGCCTTTCACGACATACAGTACTTTTGAAGCCGTATTTTTAGTTACTCTTCTGATGAGACCGTCTTTCCCTTCAAGCTGATACCAGGGACTCCATTCATTCTTATACGATTCGTTGCCCGACAGGCTGCCGTTGAAGGCTTTGTACTGTGGCTGCATGTTCGTAAGGAAGAAAGTTTGGTAGTTGGCATCGAAAGAGTAAAGCCGGTCGTAGGAGGGGCACATGTGACCATGGTCGAAGCCACTGCCATAGTAATAGTCTGTGTCTAAAGATGGTAGCAGTGGGTCGAAAGGATATTGATCGGTGGTAGAGTAATACCGTTGCGTATTCTGTGCCAATGTGGCGGCTGTCATTTGGTAAGCCGACCATCGCTGTGACTTCTTGTCGAGGTCCCACTCCACGCTGTAGTTGATGCCGTACTGGTCGTTGGTGGTGTGGATGAGCACAATGCTGTTGCCTTCCTTTACACGTGGAAATTCCAAGCGTTGCAGGGCTGGCTCCTTATCAATGGGATTGGCGTTGACATTGGTGTTGGCAGCCGATTTGCCGCCGCCATCATCATCATCTTTGTGGCAGGCAGCAAGTAACATCACGAAGATTGTTAAAAACAATAGCCGCCACAGGGTTAGTAGTTTCATAGCTTGGTCTAAGAAAAAGATAGAAGGTGCGCACAAGGCATATGCAACTACCTTGGACGCACCTTCTTAAGTCATGTGGTGTGTGTTGAAAGTATCTTACTTCTTCGCAGCCTTACCGTAGCGGCTCATGAACTTATCGACGCGTCCTGCCGTGTCGACGAGCTTGCTCTTACCCGTATAGAAGGGGTGTGAGGAGCTGGAGATTTCTACTTTTACCACTGGGTAAGTCTCGCCTTCGAATTCTACGGTGTCATTGGTCTTTGCGGTAGACTTCGTAAGGAACATATCGCCGTTGGACATGTCCTTAAACACGACGGGGCGATAGTTTTCTGGATGAATTCCTTGTTTCATTGTTTATTTAATGTTGATAAAATTGATTTCAGCGTGCAAAAGTACTACTTTTTTCTTATCTATGCAAACTTTTCTTGTAATTTTTTTGTTTTGCGAAGAAATGTGCTGAAAGAACTTGGTATTATAAAAAAAGTTACTAAAGTTTCGCAAGTGATGGTGCACCTGCATAATTTAACATAAAATAGGAATAAAAATGGCCTCGATGTTTGGTTAACTCACTGAAAATGAGTAATTTTACAATCGCCAAAAAGTAAAATTCAAACATCAAAGCCGT
>JAILAA010000175.1 GCA_024681875.1 Prevotella sp. | reverse complement strand
ACAGCTAACTTGGTAGGCGGTGCCTACTGGAGCACATTCTACAGCAATACAGGTAACTTCATCGCTCCCGAGGGCACACAGGTGTTTGCTGTTAACCTGACGGGAACTACCCTTACAATGACTGAAATCGAGGACCGAATCGTGAAGAGTGGCAAAGGCGTTGTACTGAAAAAAGCGGGAAGCGGCGATGCCACGACCACCATCATCATGACGGAAACAGAATCAACAGCTACTGGTGACTTCAGCGCTAACAGCCTTACGGGTACCATGACCAGCATCACGAATCCAGGCAACGCCTACGTGCTGAATTATAAGGCTGCAACAGGCGTAGGCTTCTACAAACTGAAGGCCAGCGGAACCATCGGCGCCAACAAGGCTTACCTGACGTACGGCGGCTCACTCGCTCCCGAGTTCTTCGCCTTCAGCGAGACAATGGGAATCGAGGACATTAACCGTGAAACAATAGCCAATAACCGTTATTACGACCTGCAAGGCCGTCGCGTCAGCCTGCCTGCTATGGGACTGTATATCGTGAATGGTAAGAAGGTAATCATCAAGTAAAGCAAAGGAGGACATGACTATGATTAAAAAGAAATATATGAAGCCGACGATGCTGACTGTGAAACTGAAGCAACGCTCGAATATCCTGGTCGGTAGCTTGGATTCAAATGGCATGAACAAGAGCCTGCAAAACGAAGAAGTGGACAAGGCTTGGTAGAGCCAAAAACTCACAGGGGGATCTCCCTGTGAGTTAATTTCCCCCAATTTTCCATAATTTCTTTCCATAAACAAAACAAAAGGATATGAAAAAGAATTATGTAAAGCCACAGATGATGGTAGTGAAGCTCAACCATCGTGCACCCCTGCTTATCGCCAGCAACGTCAACGGTAACGCCTTCAGCGGTAGCACCACCGGCTACAGCGGCCAAGGCCGCGCCAGCGAGCTCGACTACATCGACGACGAATGGTAAGTAGTCATTTGTGTAATGCTCGTGTGCTAGTAACAACAGGTTACGATGCTTGTTACTGGCAGTAACAATGGCTGTTACTGGTCGTTACAACGCCTGTTACTGGCAGTAACAAGGCCTGTTACTGTCAGTAACAACGTTTGTTACTTTCTGTTACTGACTTTCCTTGTTCATGCAAATAACTGATATTCAACAAGAAAAGAAGCTTGTAGGTTCTTCTTAGATGCCTCTTATGGACAAATAGGCAAGATTTTAGTGAAGGTTTAGTGTATGTAGATGAATGTAAAATCAGCCTACATACACTAATTAAACATCTGAATATAAGCATGTTATGCGGTTTAGTGAATGTGTGAAGGTAATTTTCAAAACTTTTTTTCTCAGAGAGTAAATTGCAAAAAGATGTTACCATTAATCCCTTGAACATTGATGTTATGGTTATCTTTTCGTTATGGTTAAGGTGAAAAATGTTTTTTAGGTTCGTAGAACCGGTGTTTTTGCTTTTTGATGTTTGTAATAACGATAGTTATGTGATAAGGGTTATGACTTTGGCGTGAGAGCTCGCTCTCAAAGACAAAGTCATACCACTTAGCATTAGGCTCTGAAGGAGCTACAAACATCGAAAAGGGTTTTTCTTGTTTTTTTCTGCGTTTATCCAGCATTCCTCTCACCTCTCACCTCTTACCTCTTACCTCTCACCTCTTATGACCCACTGAATAAGTAGCATACTTGTCGCGAAGAAGTAGCATACTTATCGCAAGGAAGTAGCATACTTGTCGCAAGCAAGTAGCATACTTACTTGGAAATAAAAATAAATAATAATTTATTTTGTATTTCGCTCGGTTTAATCAACTTTCTCACGCTCAGGAATAAAATAAATTCTCATTCCTTTCGCTAAATCGAAATTTTGCACTAACTTTGCAGGCTGTTAGCGTGCGCGTGTCGGAATGACACGCATTCGACCATGGGAATTTAACATTAAAAGAGAGATGACAATAACAGAAATGACAGACAATATGACAACACAGAACTATGGACATGCGGCATCGGTGATGCGGCTTGCAGAAATCATTCCCACCAGCGCCCTTAAAGGGCGATTATTTCTAACCCTGCTCATGATGCTGCTCACGACCATGACGGCGTGGGCAGAGACCGTCACAACCTACTACGTCGATGCCGACGGCACACGGCACGACAACATCACCGCCACCGTGCTTACAAGCGGCGGCGCCACGACGCTCTCTGCAGGCTGGTACGTAGTGAACAGCGACATCACTTATACCGGCACCGTCACCCTCGACGGCGATGTGAACATCATCCTCGCCAACGAGGCACACATGAACATCGGCACGAGCAATAGCATAGTGACAGGTAGTGGCATCAACGGCCTTAACAGCAGTCTCACAATCTACGGGCAGTCCCTCGACGAGGGCACCGCTGGACAACTTAGCATATATATTTCCTCTACCTTCTCCAACGATGCATGCATCTATATCTTCTCCGGCACCTACACCCAGCACAGCGGCAACGTGACTATCAACAGCTTCAGTAACAATGCTATCAACGTTTATGGCGACATCACCATCAATGGCGGCAAGCTCGATGCCACCGCCACCGCTGAACAATGGAACTCCAACGACGTCACTGCCCTCGCTTGTAGCAATAATATCACCATGACCGGTGGCATCCTCAATGCCACTGGCAGAACATCACGGAGCTCCTACAGCGCCAACGGCATCCACGGAACCGTCACCATGACTGGCGGTACCCTAACCGCCTCTGGCACCGCCGAAGACAACAACTCCATCGGCATCGAAGGCAACGTCACCTTCAGCGGCGGCACTCTCACCGCCTCCGCCACCTCCACCGGCAGCACCACCGGCATCAGCGGCGACGTCTCCCTCAGCTGGACCAGCCCCACCGACTGCTTCACCGCCTCGTCCTACAACGACCACAGCACCATCACCATCGCCGACGGCAAGGCTTTCTATAACGGCAGCGAAGTACTTAGTGGCACCATCACCGACATGAGCAAGCTGGACGGCAAGACGCTGACGCCCGCCGTCGTCCTCGCCGACAACACCAGCTCCATCGCCACAGCAGCCACAGTTTGCGCTGGTGACAAGACCCTCGCCGTACAGCTCTCTGGCCGCACGCTGTATAAGGACGGCAAATGGAAAACGCTGTGCCTGCCGTTCAACGTGACGATAGCAGGAAGTCCGCTTAGTGGCGACAATGTGGAGGCCATGGTGCTCGACGGAGAGGACTCTGGACTCAGCGGCACCACGCTAACGCTGAACTTCGAAGATGCACCCGCCACGATACCTGCAGGCACGCCGTTCATCATCCGCTGGGGCACACCACAGGACAACCCCGGCACCACGCTTACCGACCCCGTATTCAACGGCGTGACCGTGAGCGATGACACGAACGACGTAGACTTCACGGGTGGCTCGTTCAAGGGAACGTACGAGAAGATGGCGTTTGCCGAAGAAAACAAGAGCATCCTCTTCGTAGGCGCAGATAACAATCTGCACTGGCCGCTCAGCGGTGCCAGCCTCGGTGCCTGCCGTGCGTACTTCGAGCTGGCCGACGGTTCACCAGCCCATGAGTTCGTGCAGAACTTTGGCGACGGCTCCGAGGAAATGGGTATTAGTCCCGCAGAAATAAAGGAAATAACAGAAAAGGCTGGCGCATGGTACACCATAAATGGTGTCCGCCTGAATAGTAAGCCGACAAAGAAGGGACTGTATATTCATAATGGACGTAAGGTCGTGATAAAATAGGAGTGCCCTACGGGCAGAAATCTTACAAATCGTAACATAATCAAACAGAAATAATAATAAAATTTGATAGATTTAAACAGATTTGAAAGATTTCTCGCCGCAGGCGACTCAGAAATAAAAACACGGAGGACGCAAGGTCGTGATAAAATAGGAGTGCCTTGACAGGCAGAAATCTTACAAATCGAAACAAATCGAACAAGAGAAATATAAAACAATGGACGCAATAACCGCTTACAACAAACAGTACGAGTTCTTCAAAGATATCACCGGTGAGGCTATGCGCATACATCGTAAATGGCACGGTGGACTGCTGGAGAGTGCCTACGAAGCAGCACTGAAGTACCTGCTGGAACAGAAGGGCTATAAGGTGGAGCAACAGAAGTTCCTGCCGATATACTGGGATGACGTGAGGCTTGACCAAGATTATCGAATGGATTTGATTGTCAATGATAACATCATCATCGAACTCAAAGCCATCAACCACATCGACACGCCACACCGCCGCCAGTTGTGGAACTACATGAATCTGACGCACCTGCCCTATGGTATGCTGATAAACTTCAGTCCCGATGGACTCTACAGCGAGTGGTATAAGCGTGACAACTTTACGGAAGCTATCGACCGAATAAGATTATTATAAGATTTTGATAGATTTGAACAGATTTGAAAGATTTCTCGCCGACAGGCGACTCAAGTATGATATTTAAGAAAAGAGTGAGAATAATGAGAAGAAGATTATTGATTTTTCTGGTCCTGATGACCTGCGGCATAGCGGGTGCATGGGCCGAGGAGCTAACCAAGGAACAGGCTCTGGAGCTGGCACGGCAGTTCGTGACCGGACAGCAGGGCAAGAGAGCGGCAGCGGTAGGAAGCACCGTCGCCGAGGCTGGTCAAGTGAGCGGACTCTATGTGTTTAATGTCGGCACCGACGGCGGCTTCGTCGTTGTCAGCAATGACGATCAGACGGCACCCATTCTGGGATACGGCGACAGCGGCAGCATCGACCCCGACAACCTGCCAGCCAATCTGCGCGCATGGCTACAGAGCTACGCCGACCAGATAGCGTGGGTGAAAGCCAATGGAACCAACGTGGCTCATAGGGCCAATAGGACTAACAGGACTGCTAAGAGCGCCGTCGCACCGTTGGTTACGACGCAATGGAACCAGGGCGCACCGTATAACAACATCTGCCCAGAAATTGACGGTACGAAGGTGGTGACCGGCTGCGTGGCCACTACTATGGCACAGATAATGTACTACCACTATGCCCACAACGGTTTCGCGGCCATTGCCAACACGGCCCTACCCAGCTACACCGCCACGACGAAGAACAAGGCTAAGCAATCCATCAACCTGGCCGTTGACGGCCTCGACGCTACCGAATTTAACTGGGCCAATATGACCACGACCTATACGATGAACTATACGGATGCTGCCGCCGACGCCGTGTCCAAGCTGATGCTGTATTGCGGCACGGCGCTACAGATGATTTATGGTCTGAACGCCAACGGCGGCTCATCGGCATATAGCGAGGCCATACCCTTTGCGCTGAAGACCTACTTCGGCTACGATGGCGGCATACAGCACTGCTATCGCCAGAACTACAGCTACAGCGCGTGGGTGGACATGATATACAACGAGTTAGTGGCCAGTCGTCCTGTCGCATTGGGCGGCCAGAGCTGTGGAGGCGGACACTCGTTCATCTGCGACGGCTATGACAACAATGATCATAACGGTGCCAGCGGCGACTATTTCCACATCAACTGGGGATGGGGCGGATTGAGCGACGGATATTTCCTGCTGTCGGTGCTTGATCCCTACGAACAGGGAGCAGGCGGCTCGTCGACGCTCGACGGCTTCAGCTTCGGTCAGGATGCCATCATCGGCATACGGCCACCCTATGCAGGCAATGCCGACTACTGCCTTTCGTTAGAAGGGCTCCGCCTCGGCGGCGACGACGCTTCGGCATCGAGCAAGACGTTCACCCGCGACAATTCGGAACAAGACTTCACCGGCATCAGCCTCTACTACATTGTCTATGACTACTACTATGGCAGCAACGCCTTCGATTATGCTGTACAATTGGTCGACGGCAGCGGAAACGTGAAGAAAACGTTCTATGAAGCGTCGAATAAGACAATGGGATGGAATGATAATAATAATAAAATGTTTAATGATGGAACGCTCACCAGCCTCACCATCCCAGCCAAAATAGACGAAAACACCTATTTGACGGACGGCACCTATTATATTAAAGTAATGAGCCGCCCTCATGGAGAAAGCAACTGGCAGGAATGCTACGACGGCGACGCCTACAAGTTGACGGCCACCATCGACGGCAATAGCCTGACCATCGAAGTGCCCATCTCGGCCAACGTGCTACCGACAAGCGTTACGTTCGGCCCAGTGACAGGCGACAGGATGACCGGCCACGAACATACCGTTACCGCTACCATTATAGGCGGTGCGGGAAGGTACAATGGCGACGTCGTGCTACGCGTCAACAACAAAGCCATCATGGGAACAGTCCTCAACATCGGTGCCGGTGGGACTAAGGAAGTGCAGTTCTCTTTCATCCCTCTAAAAGCCGGCAAGGACACGATAGCACTCTATAACAGCAGGGAGGGCGGTACGAAGCTTGGCAACACGGAGACGTACATAGACGACGTGGCTTTCACGCTCAACAACAACGGCAGCAACACCAGCATTATCAAGGCCAACCACAATACAACGACCGACGCAACACTCTACGGTCGCACCCTCTATAAAGACGGCGCGTGGAACACGCTGTGCCTGCCGTTTGATGTGAGCACCACCAGCGGACCGCTGAGTGGCGACAATGTGACGGCGATGGTGTTCGACGGAGAGCACTCTAGACTCGACGGCACTACCCTGACGCTGAACTTCAACCCCGCACCAGAACCAATTCCTGCCGGCACGCCGTTCATCATCAAGTGGGCCAAGGCTGAAGGCTATGACGCCGCCGACCCCGCCACCCGCGACATTGTGAATCCCGAGTTCACCAGCGTGACCATCGACAATAGCGACGAGGCCACCGCCCGCAAGACAGTGACCAGCGTAGACGAAAAGGTGAAGTTCAAGGGTCTATACTTTAGTCATACGTTCATGGCCGACGACATGAGATACCTCTTAGTGGGTAACGGCAACACATTGTTCTGGCCGCTGGTCGGTGCTGAGCTCGGCGCACAGCGTGCCTACTTCCAGATTGCCGAGGAGGATCAGCCGGCTCCCGCCATCTATTCGTTTGACTTCAACTTCGGCGAAGAAACAGGAATCAGCCTCATCCCCGCCCCCTCTCCAAAGGGCGAGGGGAGTAATTACTGGTATACGCTGGACGGTAGAAAACTGAATAGCGTGCCAACGAAGAAGGGAATCTATATCCACGGAGGACGCAAGGTCGTGATAAAATAGGAGTGCCCTACGGGCAGAAATCCTACAAATCGTAACAAAATCGAACAGAAATAATAATAAAATTTGATAGATTTGAATAGATTTGAAAGATTTCTCGCCGCAGGCGACTCAGAAATAAAAACACGGAGGACGCAAGGTCGTAGTGAATAAATAACTGAAACGAAATTATGGGAAATTATGATTAATTATGCTGCGCGCAGAATTGAGCACTCCATATTAATTTCCCCCAATTTCCCATAATTTCTTTCCATAAAAAAACAAAAGGATATGAAAAAGAATTATGTAAAGCCCCAGATGATGGTAGTGAAACTTAAGCATCGTGCACCCCTGCTTATCGTCAGCAACGCCAGCGGCAACGCCTTCAGCGGCAGCATCACCAGCAGCAGCGGTCATGCCCGCGCCAGCGAGCTCGACTACATCGACGACGAGTGGTAAGTGTACTATGGAGTGAGGACGTTACTCCCTGTTTTTATCTTACCGTCATGTGGAAACAGCCTTGCTTTAATTCGTATTTGATATGGCAGCGACCCTCACGGCGCTTGTCGCGCAACACCTCGGAGAGGACGTATTTGAGCGTATCGTTGCGCACCTCACGACCGATGGGCTGGTAGCGGTTGTAGCAGATATCGAAAGTGGTGCCATAGAGATGGCAGCTTTGTTCGGTGGCATTTCCGTTAACACGGCGCAGACGGGCCACATCGTCCATGGTACGCAACACACTGGTCACAATGAGCTGGTGAAGGGGAATGCCCTTTACGTAGAGACTGTCGTAGAAGGCTTCGCCGATGTCGTGAAGCAAAACGGCAGCACGAGGCACCAGATAGGGTATGGAACTATTTAGGCGATCTACATGATAGTATGGACTCTCGCCCACATAGACAAGTTCTTGTTTGCGGTGTTCGGCATCGGCACGGTTCTTGACAGGTTTCACGCCCCATCGACAGGCAGAGACTATCTGCACGGCTTGACTATCGGGAAAACAGCGCTGATAGTTGGATACGCCGTGAATGGGATGATGGCGTTCTTTCAGGTTGACAGGTTCGTGATGCTGAGCAGAATCAGCTATGTTGTCTTCTTGTTTTTGCGGAAGGAGTCCCGACCACCTGATAATAGCCAAGACGGCTACTATCCCGGCAAAATACAACAGAAAGCGATTCTTCGTCATACCTTTTCCCACCTTCAATCTCTTATTTCTTCTCTTCTGGAATCTCATAACGGGTACCTGTCTGGCGGATGAGCTCGCGAGCGTATGTCTCAGGATAGCCAGGACGACTGACACGAGCACCGAGACCGTATTGTGAACGCTTGAAGCGGCCATTCTCTTCGGGCTTTATCGTCATGTCGTTGTACTTCACCACCAGATAGAAGGCCAATTGGCGCCAGCGAGCCAGCATCTGCTGAGCCTGACGAACGCTATAGTCGTTGAGGAAACGCTGCATCTGGGCGGGTTCCATCGTCTTGGCCTGAGCTTCGACGGCGGGCTGCTGTGCAAAATAAGCCTGCTGTAGCGAATCACGGACTTGCTTCAGCGAGGGGAAGAGCATAGAATAGCGCGGATAGACCATATTGCTGACCCAGTTTTCTACCCAATAGGCATTGTTGAGCGAGAAAGTGACATCGTCGGCACCTGGGGTGTTGTAGCACTCAGGACGCTCGGTCATGGAACAGTAGACAGGCGTATAGGCCACCATGTTGCCATCGTCGTTGCCAAACCAGAAGCAGCCACCCATCTGTCGCGGTAACCATGAACGCATCTGACTGACAAAGCTCCATGCGGTTTGCTGGGTGCTGATAGGACGCTCGTTGAAGTATTTCTTGCCGTCAACTTTATAATAAAGAGGTGTAGGACGATAGGGCATCTGCCAGATACCGCCACCAATATCGGTAGAGTCGATGGCCAGAGGGGTGCCCTCAAAATGATCGCGCATATCGCTCATCACGTCGGCCACAGAGAGTTTCTGATCGGGCACCACCCAGAGAGGCATGTCCTCGGCATTCTGGTCTTTACCCAATGCCCAAGGCAGATAGCGGTCCATGCCCTTGACATGATGATTGAAGAAGCTCCACACACGAGCGTCGCAGATGCGGCGTCCCGAGAAATCGGGAAAGGCGTAGGCATGCTTCCAGGAGAAATCTACATCATTGCCCTCAAACCAACCCATTTTGCGGGCATAGCTGATGACATTGCGCGAGCAGAGCACGGTCTGTCCGTCGCCCTGATAGTTCTTCAGCTGTTTGGGTTTCAGTCCCTGCGGAATGAAGCGCCCTATCCTACTCTGGTTGGCATGTCCGCAGATAGCCTCATCGGGAATGCGCATAGCCACCCATACCACACGCTCTTTCGACACGGTACGGTCGGCACCACAGCCCTGCATCTCTAATATCCAGGCCTCTTCAGGGTCGCAGATGGTAAAGGTCTCACCCTCACTGTAGTAGCCATAGGTTTCTGCCAGCGATGTCATCACGCCAATGGCCTCGCGTGCCGACTTGGAGCGCTGCAGGGCGATATAGATGAGTGAGCCATAGTCGATAACGCCTGTGGAGTCGACCATTTCTTCACGGCCTCCATAGGTGGTCTCGCCGATGGTCACCTGCCACTCGTTGATGTTGCCAACGACATTCCATGTCTCTTCAGCCTCAGGAATCTCGCCCAGATATTTGTTGGTGTCCCACTCGTAGATTTTCCTCATATCGCCTTTCTGGTGCTTGGCAGCAGGATAGTGTGCCAGATTCATGAAGGCTCCGTAGGAGTCGGCATTATAGGAGCATATCACACTGCCATCGGTAGAGGCTTTCTTGCCTACAATGAAATTGGTGCAGGCGTTGGAAAACACAGCTATTCCAAGGCCCAACGTCATGAATATCAGTCTTTTGTTCATTCGTATCATTTTATTTTCTATTATGTATTAATAATTGCCAGAATGATATATCTACTCATTCTCATCAGTATCATTGAATAAATTGCTGCAAAGGTATACAATTTTCTCGGAAGAAACGAACACTTTTTATTTTTTTCCTCAATTTTCTGTCTTTTTGTCAGCATGAGATGACGATAATTGAAATAAGTTTTGTATCTTTGCAGTACAAAAACAGTAGATAACGTATCAAAAGAAGGAGAAAACAGCATGAAAACAACCATTTTGGGAGCCGCAGCCATGATATTGCTTATGACGGGCTGCAGAGAAAGTCTGGAGGAGCGTGGAGCCCGAGAGGCTGCAGATTATACCCGAAAGCATTGCCCTACCCCTGTAGACGAAAACATCATGATGGACAGTCTGACGTTTGACATGCAGCACCACACCTTCAGCTACTGCTATTCGCTGAGCGGAGCACTTGACGACAGTGCCACCATCCACAACGGCAATCCCAGAGAGCTGCTGCTGCGCCAGCTGCGCAACTCCACCAACCTGAAACTGTACAAGGAGGCCGGTTACAACTTCCGCTATGTGTATTATTCATCAAAAAAGAACGGAACGCAGCTCTTTGAAACTACGTTCCGTCCTGATGACTACCAGTAAACGTTAAACAATAAACAATAAACAATAAACGTGATACAATAAACAATAACCAATAAACGAAGGTTTGCGGCCAACGTTTATTGGTTATTGTTTATTGGTTATTGTTGCTTACAGCTCCGGCTTCATGTTGGTGTAGACCGTCTGTACATCGT
>JAILAA010000165.1 GCA_024681875.1 Prevotella sp. | reverse complement strand
TCCAAGTCTTTCATCATAATATTGACTCTAAATCCGTGGCAAAGTTAATAAATTATTGAAAAACAACCAAATACGAAGACGACTTTCTAATGGCGACCATTAGAAATGGATCAAAGCCTGGCCTAACGACCGATTTGGGATGAAGCGTCTTGTCTGACATTACGACAAAAGCCGGGCAATTCATTTCATCGGCAATTTCTTTCCTCAGTGTCTTTAACTGCTCAAACAATTCCTTGTTTTCACTCTGACCACTCATCGTCACTGCTGCAACCTGTTCTTCCAATATCCTACTGCGACGTCCTTTTACGCGAAAATCCTCACGGCTGATAACAACCAACTGCACTCTGGTCCTTCCACGAACAACATCCTGCCCGAGCTGGGTTACATGAATATGATTATCTTCGTTGTAGGCAATCTCGATATATCCCATCTGCAACATCTGTAGCAGATAGTCGTGCCAGTCTCTTACCGGAACATTCCTGCCAGCAGCAAAGGTTTTGATTTGAGCATAACCACGTGCCACCACTTCAGGTGAGAAATTACCATGCAGGATATCAATCGTCAGCGTGAATCCGATTTGTTCACCAGTCCTTAGGATGGCAGAAAGAGCTTTTTGAACGAGTTCTGTTCCATCGAATGTTGATGGGGGAGTATGGCATACATCACAGTTGCCACAGCCTTTGTCGCTTGTCTCGCCGAAATAGTTCAGCAGAATACGTCGGCGACAAACCTGTGCCTCAGCATATTCCTGCATACGTTGCAGTTTCTCGTTATTGATTTCGCGCTGTCCGCTTTCTTCTGCAAAACGACGTAAGGTAATGATGTCTTGTAGGTTGTAAAACAAAATCGTCTCACAGGGCAGTCCGTCGCGTCCGCCACGACCTATTTCCTGATAGTAGTTCTCTATGCTCTTAGGCAGATTATAATGAACCACAAATCGCACGTTGCTCTTGTCTATGCCCATTCCGAAAGCAATCGTTGCACAGACCACCTGAATGCGGTCGTTGATAAAGTCATCTTGAACGCGATTACGTTCATCTGTAGGCAACCCCGCATGATAAACGCCTGCAGCAAATCCTTCTTTCTTCAGCTTCTCAGCAAGTTTCTCGGTCGTTTTCTTTGCCAGACAATAGATAATGCCGCTCTCTCCTTGATGGCGATGAATAAGATTCAGTATTGTGCGAAACTTCTCTTGGGCAGCATATCCCCTTCTGACATCCAAGCTCAAGTTCGGACGGTCAAATGAACTGATAAAGATTTCTGGATTACGGAGGTGCAGTTGCTCAATGATGTCAGCCTTGGTAATCTTGTCGGCAGTGGCAGTGAGCGCCATAATTGGCACATCGGGAAACAACTCATGCAAATTGCCCAGCTGCGTGTATTCGGGCCTGAAGTCGTGCCCCCACTGTGAGATACAGTGCGCCTCGTCAATGGCAAAGAGCGACACTTTCAACATGTTTTCCATCCACTTTAGCTCTGTCATCAGTCGCTCGGGTGAGATATACAGTAGCTTGATGTCGCCCCGCAGGCACCGTTCTGCAATCTGTCTATTGGCAATCTCATCGTTGGCACTGTTAAGCGCCTCTGCTGCTATGCCGTTGGCTCGCAACGCCTCCACCTGATCCTTCATCAGCGAGATGAGTGGCGAAACAACGATAGCGGTCCCCTCCATCATCAGTGCAGGTATCTGAAAGCATATCGATTTACCGCCTCCTGTCGGCATCAGCACCAGCGCATCCTTCCTCAGGAGCACATGATTGATGATTTCCTGCTGCAAAGGGCGGAAGGAGTCGTAGCCATAGTATGATTTGAGTATCTGTTTTGACGTGTCCATTGTTTTACTTCTTTTTATAATGTAGACGGCTGTTTATGGCACAAAAATACAAAATTCCTCACAGAATATCGACGAAAACCACAAAAAAACGCTGGAAAAGTGCCAGATGTGGAAAAAAGAGCGTATATTTGCATCATTATTAAATAAAAAAGGCAAGACTATGAAAAGATTATTACTGATGCTGGCCCTTGCAGTGCTGGTATGTGTTGGCAAAGCCAACGATGGAGTATACTATGTCAGCGGCACCAATCTGGTACCTCTTCAGGAAAACAATATCTCTATTACGAAGGAGGTGCTGACCATAGACATTGGCGACGACGGCTTTGCCTATGTCGACGTATACTACGAACTGTTGAACAAAGGTAATGCCCGTACTGTCACTATGGGTTTCGAGGCCAATCTGCCCTACATGACCGGCGATGCATTCTCGCCACAGGGCATCCATCCCAGCATCAAGGATTTTACCGTGACGATGAACGGCAAGCAACTGAACTATAAGAATGCAGTCATCATCGGCTCTACCGACGAGAAACCATCTGACTTCGCCCCATTAAACATGCGTAAGTGGCATCCTACTGACGACAATCCTATGGACGAGATAGGAGCCTCGCTCACCAACGGACGTGACACCATTACGGACATTGCCTATGGCTATTATTTCGATGCCCGTTTCGAGCCAGGTCCTTCGGTGGTGCACCACACCTATAGGTTCAACATGTCGAATGGTGTCTACCGCTGTTTCGAGATTCCCTACTGGCTCACTCCCTGCACACGTTGGGCCAACCATCAAGTCGATGATTTCACCCTGCGCATACGCGCCATCAACACCGCAAAGCATTTCTACCTTAACGACGAAGTGTTCTCACGCAAACCATTCAAGGTCATCGAGGGCAAGGGAAAAGTGCGTAACGGTGTTGCCTACGACCAGCACTATACCGAGGTCACGCTGCGCAACGGCACTGTGGAATGTCATGTCACCAACTTCAGGCCGAAGGAGAACATGTGCATCCGCTCAGCCGACTTGCTGGTGATGGAGAAGGACGATTTCGATATCGGCTCGTTCTACGACCGCGCTGCCAGTCTCTATTCCACTATGAATATCGACTACAAAGCTTGCTATGGCCGCGAAGCCCGCAACGAGGAGGAGGAACGCGCACTTTATAAACGCGTCTGCCGCAACCTGCCCTACGCAAACCGCGGCTATGTGTTCAGCGACAGGAACCTGCAGCGCTACTTCAACTCGAAGTGGTGGTATATGCCCGATCCCGAGTGGCAGATGTCTACCGAGGACTTCAAACGCACCGATTGGCAGTTCATCAACGAAATGGGCAACGAGAATTCGGAGGCTGAAGAGTAGTCGGAGCCAGCTATGCTTTCTGATGATTTTTCAGCAGCTTCACAGCCTGCCCGTATGGACTTGATGTAATCATTCCATCAGCAAGACCGCGATGCGGTATCCTCAAACTAACGATAATGAATAAGATTGTATTGATAACAGGTGCTACAAGCGGAATAGGTCTGGCTTGTGCAAGAAAATTTGCCGAGAACGGTGACCGACTGATTCTCACAGGTAGAAACGAAAGCCGTCTGGCAGATATCAAGAGAGAACTGGCAGAGAAAGGCTCTGATGTGTTGACATTGGCCTTCGACGTGAGAAACCGTGAGATGGCTTCGAAGTCTATCGAGATGCTTCCTGCAGAATGGCAGGAGGTGGATGTCCTGGTAAACAATGCAGGACTGGCTCTTGGACTCGAACCTGAATATGAAGGCAATCCTGATGATTGGGAAACGATGATTGATACCAACATCAAAGGTCTGTTGACTATGACAAGGCTTGTGGTACCAGGTATGGTGCAGCGCAATCGCGGACACATCATAAATATTGGCTCTGTAGCAGGCGATGCTGCCTATGCAGGAGGCAATGTCTACTGTGCCACTAAAGCGGCAGTAAAAGCCCTTTCCGATGGATTGCGCATCGATGTGGCAGATACTGCAATACGTGTAACCCATCTGAAGCCAGGTCTTGTTGAGACCAACTTCAGCAATATCCGTTTTCATGGCGACAATGACCGTGCCGCCAATGTCTATAAAGGAATCAAGCCTCTTACCGGCGACGATATTGCCGATGTAGCTGTATATGCAGCCAATGCCCCCAACCATGTGCAGATAGCAGAGGTGCTGGTCTTGGCTACTCACCAGGCCAGTGGCAGCGTGATTGTGAGAAAGACTGACCTATAGGTCTTTATTTCGGAGTGTGTGAACTCATGCGGAGCCACTGCGCCATGTCGTAGGGGTCGACGGTGTGCTGTGTGCGCTTGGTGAATACTGGTTGTACGCGTTCCCTTGATTATCTTCGTCTCTTCGTTTCTTCGTGTTTAGTTAACATCATGTTCTATAACGAAGATGACTCTTTGGTAGGATTTCAGGTTGAAGGTACCCTGATTGCGAACTTCGCAAATCAAGTGGAGGGTCTGGCCAGTGGCATCGGCAGGGATGCGGACGGTAGTGACAGCCTTCTCTGCGTTGCCAATGACCATCTTTGCCGTTCCCATCTCTGGCTGTTGCCACCAGAGATAATCGAGGGCGTTGGAGTGGGGGGCAGAAGATTGCGAGGCATCCAAGCTGATCGTCTCGCCTGCCTTGACGTGAAGCACAAGGGACGATGGGCCTTTATGACCATTTACTTCCACTATGGGATTATGATTGCCCTTGCCCTCGTCAGCCCACTGCATACGAGCCAGAAAATCATTGAGCTCGTCGGTATAGAAGCGCTGTTTATAGCCGATGCTTATGCTGCGTACTGGCTCCCGACAGCTGGTCCACGCTGTGGTGAGCGAATCAGGGCAGAGACCACGCTGGTGGTAGCCTGCCCAACCAGCCTGCGAGGGGTCTTCAGGGTCGTTGAGGCCGTTGGGCAATACGTAGAGAAAGCTTGGCGTGTCGCCTTCCACGCCCCATTTGTAGTCAGGATATTCCTTGCCCAACGCTCCTTTTGTCTGGATATTCTGTTGGTGCAGCGTCCAGTGTTTTTTCCCCAGTTCGCACTGCTCCTGCCACGTACCTTCGTCCCAGATAAACTGCAAGTCGTCCTTGAACTCCTGACGCAGCCATTGATGTGAGCTGCGGGCACGGTCCATGCGGTGGGCGTAGTCCATGTCCTGGTCGGTGATAGTATAGAGGCGGAACTTGCGGACAAAGCGTTTTACTTCTTCAGGTGTTCGTGTCTGCTTTACGCGCCAAATGGCCTGTGCCAACGTGTTCGCTCCGCCCCACGCAGCCACATAGATGGGCCTGGGGTCGTCCTCGTCGGCCAGACGTATCAGCAGCTCGCTGCCTGGCGAGTCATTGCCTTCGCCAATCACCTTGATGCCGCCTCGTTCACTGCCCATGACAGCACGGCTCCTGATATACTCTGCACTGGGCCAGTAGCCGATTTGCTGGCGTCCGTTCTCTTCTTCAAGCGGGAGAAAATACGTCTGGGCAGAGCGCCTCATCAGGTTTGTAACGTCTTTTCCGTAGGCATCAATCACCCGTTGCAGGTATTGCGCCCATTCCTTGGGGTATGGGTCGCAGTTCCAGCCTACCGAGGTGATCAAGGCCTCTATCTCGAACATATCGGCATAGACCAACAGATGTACCATCGACTCCATGTCGTCGGGTTCCAGATCGGCTGGTGCAATGTCTGTGCATACCACAAGCCGTGGCTTCAGCGCTGCGTCTTGTGCGCTCATCGTTGCAGTGCTCAATAGAGCGAGCAGCAACACCATTCTTGTTATCCTATTCATCATTGACAGTTTGTTCTACTTCGTGTTTCCGTATACGCCATCCAATGGCGGCAACAAAGATGCTCATCAATGGACTGATGAGGTTGAAGAAGCAATAGGGCAGGTAGGTCAGCGTGGAAACACCGAGAACGGTGGACTGCGTCATACCGCAGGTGTTCCAGGGAATAAGCACTGAAGTGACGGTGGCTGCGTCTTCAGTGGTGCGGCTCAACAGTCGCGACTCGTAACCCTGCCGACGGTACACCTCTTTATATATGTCGGCATTGAGCACAATGGAGATGAACTGGTCGCCTGTGGTGACGTTGAGGAAGATGCCGGTTCCAACGGTTGACGTGACGAGGCTGAGACGGCTTCGTACAAAGCGGACAATGACACCAGTGAGGCTCTCTATCATACGGCTTGCCACCATTGCAGCGCCAAAGCACATGGCACAAAGGATGAGCCAGATGGTGTTAAGCATACCTGCCATACCACCAGTGGAAACAAGTTCGTTGAGTGAGGCATCGCCAGTGTCAACGGCCGTGGCACCATAATAGGTGATGGCAAGACCCTTTAATAATCCGTCACCAATCTCGTTGAGAATGTGTGGCTGGAAGATGATGGCCACGATGCCAGCCATTACCGCCGAGAGGAAGAGTACGATGAGTGAGGGCACGCGATGGGCAATGAGTACACCTGTGAACAAGGGCACCAGTAGTGTCCACAGCGAGATGTTAAAGGTATGAGAAAGACCCTCGGTGTACTGGCCCACTTGCAACTCCGTTCCTTCACCGAACCCCAAGCCCGCAAAAAAGAAAATGATAAGCGTGATAATGAACGTGGGTGTGGTGGTAAGCATCATATAGCGAATGTGGGTGAAGAGATCAGTACCCGTGGCCGATGATGCCAGAATGGTGGTGTCGCTGAGCGGCGACATCTTGTCGCCGAAATAGGCGCCCGAGATGATGGCGCCTGCCGTCCAAGCCTCCGACACACCCAGCGCATGGCTGATGCCCAAAAGTGCAACGCCGATGGTGGCGATAGTAGTCCACGAACTGCCCGACAACAGCGATACCAGGGCGCAGATGACACATGCCGATACAAGGAAAAACTGCGGCGACATCACCTGCACACCATAATAGATAAGTGTAGGCACAATGCCGCTTATCATCCACGCCCCCGACAACATGCCCACGCACAGCAAAATAAGCAGGGTAATGGATACCTCGCCAAGCGTTTTTTTTATCTGTAGCTCAAACGTCTGCCAAGAAACATGGTAAACGGCCATTGAGATACACACGCAGACAGCCATACCCATCAACAGCGCTATCTGGCTGCCGCCGCTGAGTGAATCGCTGCCAAATAGTGTGATGGCTATGGCCAGAAAGCCGATGAGTACCACAACAGGGATGGCGGCAACAAGCGGGTGGGGTAGAGGATGTTGGGTCATGTGTGTATTTAATGGGCGATGTGTTTTGAGAGAAGCTGCTCGCCTTCGCTGACGGTGATACCACGGCGGCGACAGTAGTCGATGAGCTGGTCACGGTCGATGCGACCGACGGGGAAGTAACGGGCCTCGGGATGACAGATGAAGAGGCCGCAGACCGACGTTGAGGGCTGTATGGAGTAGTGGTCTGTGAGGGTGATGCCCAGCTTGCGCTCTGCATCCAAGCGGTCGATGACAATACGCTTCAGCGAATGGTCTGGGCATGTGGCGTAGCCGAAAGCGACTCTTAACATGGATTGTTCCTCGCCAGTAGAAGAACGTTGCAGGTATTCGGCAGCGGCCTCAGCCAGACGTGCGCAGAGGGCGTGGTTCATCAGTCGCTCAGCATCATTGGCGGGCTCGATAGTGGGACGGGCGACAACAGTGAACAGGCCAATGGGCGATGGCTGCTGCTCGTCGTAGTAGTCGGAAAGGCAGAGGTAATGGCTTGTGGCGCTTTGGCTGCGTAGCATGGGCAGAATGGTGCCGTCGGCTAATACAATGTCGTTGCCACGGCTTGTGGCTTGCTCGAAGTGGAGAAGTGCCAGCACCTCAATGCCGTTCTTCTCGATGGCATCCTTCAAGTATTGTTTGCCTTCGGCCAGTGTGCGTTCTGCCTCAGGGTTGACGAGCAGTTGCGGCAGCGTCTCGCCCTTGAAGCCCCAGAACAGGAGGAACATACGCCAGTCGATGAGGGGGAGAAGGAGACCCAGCCCCAGAGGACCCACCCCCAACCCCTCCCTCACAGGGAGGGGTTGGGGGTGGGTCTTGAGGGGCTGGTGGTGGGTCTTCTTATTTGCCTCTTCATATGGCGTCAGCGGAGCGTGATGTTCCTCGTAGGCATTGCGCATCTCTTCCTGTTCAGCCTTGATCTGGGCAATGGCGGCAGCAGCATCCATCTGCAGGCGCTTAGCAATGAGAGAGGTCTGCGAGGCATCGCCACCGTAGATGACACCACCGTCGTAGAGGGGTGCAAGCTTGACAGCGGTATGCAGAAGCGATGTGGTGGCACCACCGACGACGATGGGCGTTTGCAAACCCTCATGCTGGAAGAGCTGACACAGTTTCTCCATCTCTTTCAGCGAAGGTGTGATGAGGCCGCTGATGCCCACAAGGCATGGCTTTCTCTTTATCGTCTCTTCGAGGATGGTTTCGCCGGGCACCATCACGCCGAGGTCGACAACGTCGAAGCCGTTGCACCCGAGCACGATGCCTACGATGTTTTTGCCGATGTCGTGCACATCGCCGTTGGCGGTGGCCAGCACTATGCAAGGACGTGTGCTTTCCTCTTTCCACTCTCCACTTTCCTCTTCCTTGATAAGCAAGGCTACCGCATCCTTCATCACCTGTGCCGATTTCACTACTTGCGGCAGGAACATCTTGCCTTCGCCGAAAAGCTGGCCGATGTGCTCCATGGCCTGCATCAGCGGCTTTTCTATCACGTCGATGGGACGTCCGTATTTCTTCAGCGCCTCGGGGATGTCGTCGGCCAGATGCGAGCTGTCGCCTTTGGTCAGGGCATAGGCGAGGCGTTCTTCTATGGTGGTGAGAGGTGAAGAGTGAGAGGTGAGAGAATTGTTCTGCGATGAAGGTAATCTTTCACCTCTCACCTCACAGCTTTTACCACTTGCCTCGGCTTGGGCGATGAGTCGCTCGGTGGCATCGTCATCGGTGTTAAGGATGACGTCTTCGACGGCCTTGAGCAAGACGGGGTCAATGTCGTCGTAGACCTGCAGCATGGCAGGATTGACGATAGCCATGTCGAGACCGGCATGTACAGCATGATAGAGGAAGACCGAGTGCATGGCCTCACGTACCCTGTTGTTTCCACGGAAGGCGAAGGATAGGTTGCTGACGCCGCCGCTGGTCTTTGCCAGGGGCAGATTGACCTTGATCCACTTGACGGCATGGATGAAGTCGACGGCGTAGGCCTGGTGCTCCTTGAGACCGGTACCGACGGATAGGATGTTCACGTCGAAGATGATGTCCTGCGGCGGGAAACCGATGGTGGTCAACAGCTGGTAGGCACGTTGAGCGATGGCCGTCTTGCGCTCGTAGGTGGTGGCCTGTCCCTCCTCGTCGAAGGCCATTACCACCACGGCGGCACCCAATCGGCGCAGCTCGCGGGCCTTTTCAAGAAAGTCCTCCTCGCCATTTTTCAGGCTGATGCTGTTGACAATGCACTTGCCTTGGGTGTTCTTCAAGCCTGCCACGACGGTAGACCAGTCGCTGGAGTCTATCATCAGCACGGCGCGTCCCACGGCAGGGTCGTTGCTGATGTGGCGGCAGAAGGTCAGCATCTCTTGACGGCTGTCGAGCATGGCATCGTCCATGTTGATGTCGATGATGCTGGCGCCGCCCTCTATCTGCTGGCGTGCCACGCTGAGGGCCTCGTCGTATTTCTTTTCGGCAATGAGGCGGGCGAACTTGCGTGAGCCGGCTACGTTGGTGCGCTCACCGATGTTCGTCAGCATAGGCTGGGGGAGGGTGAGCGGCTCTAAGCCGGAGAGGAAAAGGGGAGAATCCTCACCACTCACCTCACACCTCATACTTCTTGGAGGAATCCCTTTCAGGGCCTCGCTGATAGCACGGATATGGCGCTCGTCGGTGCCGCAGCAGCCGCCGGCGATGTTCAGTAGACCAGCCTCAGCCATCTGTCGCAGGTGGGAAGCCGTGAATTCGGGCAGTTCGTCGTATTCGCCCATCTCGTTGGGCAGACCGGCATTGGGGTGCAGCGAGAAAAAGACGGGGATATGCTTGGCCAACTGCTCGACGAATGGGCGCAATTCGCTGACGCCAAACGAGCAATTAAGGCCGAAGCTGAGCAAGTACGGATAGTGAGAGATGCTGACATAGAAAGCCTCGAGGGTCTGACCCGTCAAAGTGCGCCCGCTGCGGTCGTTGACAGTGGCCGACACCATGACTGGTATCTTTTTCTTCAGACGCTCATTCAGCTGCAGAATGGCATAGAGTGCAGCCTTTGTGTTCAGCGCGTCGAAGCAGGTTTCCAGCAGTAGCAGGTCGGCACCGCCTTCTATTAGCGCCTCAGCCTGTTCGTAGTAGGCGGCGGCCATGTCATCAAAGTCCATCGTACGCAGGGCAGGGTTGTTCATATCTGAGGCTAAGGACAGCGACTTCGACGTGGGTCCCATCGAGCCGGCCACCCAGATTCTTTTTGAGGTGAGAGGTGAGAGGTGAGAGGTGCGAGACTCATCTGCTATGCGGCGGGCGATGCGTGCACCCTCGAAGGCCATCTGGCGGGCTTTGTCTTCCATTCCGTATTCCTGCTGGCTGATGCGGTTAGAAGAAAAAGTGTTGGTAGAGATGATGTCGGCGCCCGCCTCAATGTACTGGCGGTGGATGTTGGCGATGACGTCAGGTTGTGTCAGGCACAACGCGTCGTTGTTGCCCGTCAGGCCCAAAGACTGAATCTTGGTGCCCATGGCGCCGTCAAGAATCAGTATCCGCTGGTGTAGTTGCTCCTCAATACTCATGGTTGTTTAGCTTTTGAGCTGCAAAGGTACGAATTATTTTCCTTTTTACGTCATTTCGGCACGGAAATTGCTGCCTTGTTGAAAAAAAGAAAGGAGACAATGTTATGGCATTTATCGATTATTACAAAATCTTGGGTGTTCCCAAGGACATAGCGCAGAAAGATGTGAAAAAGGCGTATATCAAGCGCGCCAAGCAATTCCATCCCGACCTGCACCCTGACGACCCGAAGGCAAAGGCAAAGTTTCAGGCCCTGAACGAGGCCTATGATGTCATTGGCGACCCTGAAAAGCGCCGCAAGTACGACCAGTATGGCGAGCAATGGCGCGAGGCCGGGCAGTATGGACAGGGTGGGGGAGGATTCCGCAGCTCAGGCGGCGGCTCGCCCTTCGAAGGCTTCGACTTCAGCAGTTTCCAGGGGGGCAGCGGCTTCAGCTCTTTCTTCGAAAACCTGTTTGGAGGACGTGGCGCATCATCGCACTTCAGCAGCAATTTTGGCGGCTTTGGGCACCAGCAAGCACAGCCTCGCGATACGCAGGCCACAATCAATATCGACATGTATACCGCCTTGTTGGGTGGCGATGTGATGGTAGGACTGAGCGATGGGCAGAAGCTGAAGTTGAAAGTGAAGGCGGGCACACAACCTGGACAAAAAGCACGTCTGCGTGGTAAAGGACAGAATGGCACCGACCTCATTCTGACTTACAATGTCACCCTGCCCTCCAACCTCTCTCTGCGCCAGCAGGAACTGTTGCGACAAATGCAGCAATGCGGATAAGATTGTAGGCTCCCCAGCCTTACAATCTTTTTTTTATAAATAATTAAGCCAAAAAAGAATGTGTTTTCACATATCTTTTGTACCTTTGCAGCACTTTTAAGCTTAAACTTTAAAATACATTATGAAAATTTCGCACATTGAGCATCTGGGCATTGCCGTCCAGAGCATTGAAGAGAGCCTGCCTTATTTCACCAACGTGCTGGGCTTGGAGTGTTATGCAACAGAAGTAGTTGAAGACCAGAAAGTGAAGACCGCCTTTCTGCGCTGCGGCGAGGTGAAGCTGGAGCTTCTGGAGCCCACAAGCCCTGAGAGCACCATCCAGAAGTGGCTAGACAAAGGCAACAAGGGCGTGCACCACGTGGCTTTCTGCGTAGAGGATGGTGTGGCCAACGCACTGGCTGAGGTCAGCGAGAAGGGTGTCCGCCTCATCGACCAGCAGCCTCGCAAGGGCGCCGAGGGTCTGAACATCGCCTTCCTGCACCCGAAGAACACCTGCGGAATCTTAACCGAACTCTGCGAACACCCCGAGTAAGATTTTCGATTTACAGATTTTCAATTTTCGATTGAATACTCTGGCAATGACAGAATTAGAACTCAAGCAGAGATTCCGTTCTTTTTCCAACAGAATTGTGAGAATGGTTGACTCAATGCCAAACACAATTTCTTCTATTGCCATTGCCAAACAGATTGTTCGTTCTGGTACTTCTCCATACGCAAATTATCGAGCTGCTTGTCTTGGAAAGTCAGAGAAAGATTTCTTGAATAAACTCAAAATGGTTGAAGAGGAGCTTGATGAGACAGGACAGTGGTTAGAGTTGATTATGGACACGGAGGAGCTGCCTCGTTCGCGAGTTGAGCCTCTCTATGAAGAGAGTCAGGAACTCCAGAAGATCATTGCCAGTTCAATCCTTACGATGAAGCGTAAAATAGGTGAATTTCCATTACCATCAAAGTAATCAATCGAAAATCGAAAATCCGTAAATCGAAAATTAAATATGTAATCCTAAAATTATTTAATAGTAAATACAAGATGTCAACACAATTAGAGAAAATTAAGAAACTGATTGAAAACCGCGAGAAGGCCCGTTTGGGCGGCGGTGAGAAAGCCATTCAGAAGCAGCACGAGCGCGGCAAGTACACGGCCCGCGAGCGCATCGACATGCTGCTCGACGAAGGCTCTTTCGAAGAATACGACATGTTCAAGGAGCACCGCTGCCACAACTTCGGCATGGAGAAGAAGCAATTCCCTGGCGACGGCGTGGTGGCTGGTTCAGGCACCATCGACGGCCGCTTGGTCTTCGTTTTTGCACAGGACTTCACCGTGCATGCCGGCTCGCTCTCTGAGACCATGAGCCAGAAGATCTGCAAGGTAATGGATATGGCCATGAAGATGGGCGCTCCCGTCATCGGCATCAACGACTCGGGCGGCGCACGTATTCAGGAGGGCATCAACGCCCTGGCCGGCTACGCAGAGATCTTCGAGCGCAACATCCTCGCATCGGGTGTCATCCCGCAGATCAGCGGTATCTTCGGCCCCTGCGCCGGCGGTGCAGTCTACAGCCCTGCCCTGACCGACTTCACGCTGATGATGGAAGGCACGAGCTATATGTTCCTTACAGGACCGAAGGTGGTGAAGACCGTCACTGGCGAGGATATCGACCAGGAACACCTCGGCGGCGCCAGCGTGCACGCTACGAAGAGCGGTGTGACCCACTTCACGGCTAAGACCGAGGAGGAGGGCATCCAAATGTTGAAGACGCTGCTCTCTTATATTCCCTCCAACAACATGGAGATTGCACCTCGCATCAAGTGCGACGACCCCATCAACCGCATGGAGGACAGCCTGAACGAGATTATCCCCGAGAACCCCAACGAGGCTTACGACATGTACAAGGTCATCGGTGCTGTTGTAGACAACGGCGAGTTCTTCGAGGTGCAGCCTAAGTTTGCCAAGAACATCATCGTAGGTTTTGCCCGCTTCAACGGTCAGAGCGTTGGCATCGTGGCCAACCAGCCCTCATGCTATGCCGGTGTGCTCGACGTGAACGCAAGCCGCAAGGGTGCCCGCTTCGTACGTTTCTGCGACGCCTTCAACATCCCCATCGTCTCGCTCGTCGACGTGCCAGGATTCCTGCCCGGCACAGGCCAGGAGTACAATGCCGTCATCCTGCACGGCGCCCAGCTGCTCTACGCCTACGGCGAAGCTACTGTGCCCAAGATCACCGTCACCCTGCGTAAGTCCTATGGTGGCTCGCACATCGTGATGGGCTCCAAGCAGCTGCACACCGACCTCAACTACGCATGGCCCTCAGCCGAGATTGCCGTGATGGGTGCCAGCGGTGCCGCTGCCGTGCTCTACGCTAAGGAAGCCAAGGCCAAGAAGGAGGCCGGCGAGGACGTGAAAGCCTTCATCGCCGAGAAGGAGGACGAGTATAACGAGCTCTTCGCCAATCCTTATCAGGCTGCCAAGTACGGCTACATCGACGACGTCATCGAGCCGCGCAACACCCGCTTCCGCATCTGCCGCGGTCTGGCTCAGCTCGCCACCAAGCGCGACGCCCTGCCTGCCAAGAAGCATGGTAATATCCCAATGTAAAAGACTATGAAAAATAACGAAGTCTACGCTGCCATTGCCCTTGCCCTGCACGAGCACTTCGGCAACAACGTCCATGATGTGGAGCCCGGGTTCATCACCATCAAGGAGCATCCCACACAATGGAACGGCTATGCCCAGACCATGACAGCACACCCTTAAATCACGAGAACATGAAAGAATACAAGTATACCATCAACGGCACGAAGTACGAGGTAGCCATCGGCGACATCGAGGACTGCAACGTGACCGTCACCGTCAACGGTGAAGAATACAAGGTGGAAATGGAGAAACCCGCCGAGCCCGAGAAGAAGAAGCCCGTGCTGGGTAAACCCGCAGCTGCTGAGAGTGCAAGCGACGGAGCTCCCGTCGCCGACAAGGCTGCCGTCAACAAGAACAACGCCATCAAGGCCCCGCTGCCTGGCGTCATCACCGACATCAAGGTTGCCGTGGGCGACGAGGTGCAGGTTGGCGACACCGTCATCGTGCTCGAGGCCATGAAGATGGCCAACGCCCTGCAAGCTGAGAAGGCTGGCAAGGTCACCGCCGTCTGCGTGAAGATTGGCGAGAGCGTCATGGAAGACGACGCCCTCGTGGTCATCGAATAAGCTCCCGCTTTCCCCCAGCTAAGGCCGTGGTCAGCTCCTTCAAGGAACTGCACGGCCTTTTTTTATGCCGCAGCCAACTCTTCGCCTAATTTATGAAGATGGTCAAGAATCTCCTGCTCACGCTCTTTAGAAGGCTTTTTGAACCCGTTTATATAGTTACGGAGCAATGTAGGGTTTGGAAGTGATCAAGACGACATAGAGCTTTTCTTTGCCAAGAAATTTGCCGCATTAGCAGAATTAGGCTGATGCAAACAAATTGCAAACACTTTTTTCTTGTTTTTTTGCGGATGAATTGCTACCTTTGCCAGCTATGACGCGAAGAAAGAAACAATTGCTGATGATATGGTCAGCTATGCTGATGCTGGTTGGATGTGCCCAGTCAACGGAGAAGGAAAGGACGTACATCCTTGAAGGCGCATGGACGTTGCGCCATGTGAAATATCCCATGGGCAGCGAGGACGACTTCTCGTTGGAGGGCGACGGTACGTACTGCAACATATATGACCGCGACAGCATGCTCTATGAGTGCCGGCTGGCGGCCACTCCGTCGGGGCTGGTCGTCGTGCCCGCTTCGAGATGCACCATCACGCTCATCGACAAGGGCGGCGGCGAGCTACTATACTTAGAGGGTAACAACCCGCGTCCGCTCACCGTCAGCAGCGACTCTACCATCGTTATCCAAAGGCAAGGTACATTGTTCACCTACGTTCGCACTGATGACATCTATCAGGAATGGGGCGACGAGATTCGCAGCATCTTCGCTGACGACCTGAAAGACAAACACGTCGGCGGGGATAACCGCTATGTGCTGTCGGCCAAGGAGCGCGAGCAGGCCAGCGTCATCCACTGGCTGGAGTATGCCGTCATTGCCTTTGTCATTTTGGTGTTGACCATCACCCTGATAGCAGTTGGCAGCCACAGGGCGAAACAGCGCCTCCTGCTGCAATTACAGCAGATTAAGGATGAACATGACGAGCGGCCACAGTCCGTCAGGCTGGCGATGATGGCCGAGGAAGACCGCTTCTTTGCTTCCGACGAGTATGACGCCCTGCAGCGGCGTGTGGCCACCGGCCAGCTGTTGAAGGAAGAAGAATGGAACGACATAGAGGCACAGACAAAGAAGGTCTATCCGGGATTCTGCAGCTCCCTGCGCACCCTCCACCCGATGTCAGCATTAGAGTATCAGGTGTGCCT
>JAILAA010000117.1 GCA_024681875.1 Prevotella sp. | reverse complement strand
GCGAGGTGATGGAAAACGGTGACGTGATGAAACTCGCGGACGACTTTACAATAGAGGCTGTTCCTGCCTACAACACTACAGAAGGACGAGAGAAATTCCACCCCAAAGGCAGGGACAACGGCTATATACTGACAATCGACGGTCTGCGTATCTACGTGGCTGGAGACACGGAGGACATTCCTGAGATGGCTGGAATAAAGGACATTGACATTGCTTTCCTTCCCTGCAACCAGCCCTACACCATGACACCGGAACAGCTGGTCAAGGCTGCAAGAACGGTGAAGCCAAAGATGCTGTTCCCTTATCACTACGGACAGACTGACGTGAGTGGTCTGCCAGCAATACTCAAGGGTGACGGCATCGACGTAAGAATAAGGCACTACGAATAATTTTTTTCTTAGCCTAAACAGTAATAATTTATGAAAAAAACAATCAGCACAACGAACGCGCCCGCAGCCATCGGGCCTTACAGTCAGGCAATACAAGTGGAAAATCTTGTCTATACTTCCGGGCAGATACCCATTGACCCCACTACGGGAGCACTTGTGGAAGGCGGCATCAAGGAACAGACACGCCAGTCCCTGCTCAACGTGAGAGCTGTTCTGGAGGAAGCAGGGATGAGTATGGACAACGTGGTAAAGACTACCGTGTTCATGGCAGACATGAACGACTTTGCCGACATGAACGCCGTCTATGCCGAGCTTTTCTCAGAGCCATATCCCGCCCGCTCTGCCGTTGCTGTCAAAACCCTGCCGAAGGGTGCATTGGTGGAAATAGAAGTCATTGCAGAAGTAGAGACATATAGTTAAACATCTGCTACATGAAGCACGCCATCATCTTCGCCCCAGAACACGGCACGAACATTGCCGTGATGACCAACCTCTCGATGCGCCAGTTGGACGCTGTCAGTGGTATGGAACTGACTGCCGCTTGGCGCTGGAATGGCATGAGATGCGAATTCACAGGGGACATGGAGTTTACACTACCAATCCTCAGATGCATTGCGAGAATTGCGAGAAAAAAATTAATGGCAATCTCTGTTTCGAGAAGGGAATCAAGTCCGTCAAGACCAACCTCGACAGTAAGACCGTCACCATCGAATATGATGCTGACATGACGACATAAGGCATTAGAAGAACACATTCCGTAATATTGGTAAATAAATCCGTAATTTGTGTACAAGCAGATTACGGATTTCTTCTTAATTTTGCAGTCGAAAACTGCGAAGATGCTCACGCTCGGCCGCTCGACCATAGGTCGCTTGCTACCGAAGGGACGCAAGAATTGCAAACACGTTCGCACTGCTCTCGCTTAATCGCATCATTGCAACGTGAATTAGAATATAGGAGAAATGATGAAGAAACTAATGACTATCACGCTCGCCCTTTGTGCCGTCATCGCGGCACTGGCATGTGGCAGCAACGACCCTGAAATTGACGGTACGACAAGTGCCACAGAACAACATGGTGATGAGGGCGAAGGCTCGGCCAAAGGCAAGATGCTCGTCATCTACTTCTCGCGTGCAGGTGAGAACTGGCAGGTGGGTGTTGTAGAGAAAGGCAATACAGCCGTCATGGTGGACTATATCAAGGAACTTGCCGATGTGGACGTCTTTGAAATCATCCCTGAGACTCCTTATCCGCAGGGCTATGAGGACACGAAGACCGTGGCTACGGCAGAGTTCAACAACAACAGTCGTCCCGCCATCAAGACCGACATCACAAACATTGGTGACTATCAGACCATCTTCATTGGCGGTCCCATCTGGTGGGCGCGTCCCCCGATGATTTTCAGAACGTTCTTCGAGAAGCATCCCGAACTCGACGGCAAGACCATGATCCCCTTCGGCACACACGGCGGCAGTGGCGTGAGCAGCTATAAGACACTTATTCAGGAGTATTATCCCAACGCTACTGTATTAGAATCATTGGGTATCTCCGGTAGCGACATCCGCTCCATCTCGTCGAAAGAGACTGTCGAGAGCTGGCTGAAGCGTCTCAGCGTCGACAGACATTCAACCGATATCCATTCTGCACGTACCCGCACAACTGAAAGCGGACGGAAGTATGCCCTTAACGGCCAACCCGTTAGCAGTCAGAAAGGTGTTTACATTCAACGCTCGGCCGAAGGACGCTTGCAAGGCAAGAACAACAAAAAATATTTTAGCAAATGAGAACCATTCTATCAGTATTAGTCATGATGCTATGCACAACAAGTGTCAGCGCACAAGTAAAAACTAAAGGCTTCGCTGTATTCGAGGCAAACGGACATTTCCAGCCCTACGAATTCAACCGCCATGAAATGGGCGACAATGAGATTGAGATCAAAACACTTTATGCTGGTATTTGTCACAGCGACCTGCATCACGTTTTTTCAGATTGGGGCAAGGAGGAGTATCCGATGGTTCCCGGTCATGAGATTCTCGGTCAGGTAGTTCGCGTTGGCAAGAACGTTACAAAATTCAGTGTTGGCGACTATGCTGGTATTGGTTGTATGGTTGATGCCTGCCATGAATGCGACTGGTGCCGTCAGGGTCTGGAACAGTACTGTAAGAAGGTTGTCTTGACTTATCATGGCCACAACCAGTACCACAATGGCGAAGCCACGCAGGGCGGCTACTCCAACAAATACGTTCTTAATGCTGATTTCGCTATCAAGGTTCCAGCCAATGCCCGTATGGAGCGTGTGGCACCACTGCTCTGTGCAGGCATCACAACCTATTCTCCCATGCAGTTCGTACGTGTACGACGTGGAGACAAGGTTGCCATAGCTGGCTTTGGCGGACTGGGGCACATGGCCGTGCAGTATGCTATCTCACTGGGTGCAGACGTAACAGTTTTCGACATTACAGAAGACAAGCGTTCAGATGCAGCCCGGCTTGGTGCCAAAGCATATGTCAACGTGAATGATCCCAAGCAGATGCAAGGTCACGAGAATGAGTTTGACTTTATTCTGTCTACTATTCCACAATACTACGATATGAATGCTTACTTGCGTATGCTCCGCTATCGAGGCCAGTTCGGTATTGTCGGTCTTCCTGCTTTCCGCAATATGCCATCGCTCAAGCTCTCTGATTTCATCTTCACAGGCGGTCGCTATGTGTTCGGCTCGCAGATTGGAGGCATCCGTGAGACTCAGGAGATGATTGACTACTCCGTGGAACATGATATCTACCCCGAGATTGAGGTTATCCGTCCAGATGGTGCTGAAATTGACAAGGCCTACAAGAACGTACTCGATGGAAAGGTAAAGTTCCGCTATGTCATTGATATGAGAGAGGTAAAATAATCCGAATGAGAAGTATAAGAATCCTCCTCCTATTCATAACGCTATTAGTTATGGGTACGGATGTTAAAGCACAGAATATGATACAGGAAGTTGATTTTAACTTATGGCCGAAGGGTGAACTGAACACAGCCTACGCCCAGTATTTCATCGGTAATAGCTATCTGGCTCCGCTCGATGCACAGAACGGCGGCCCTGTGAACGTAACCTTTGAACCCCGTTGCCGTAACAACTGGCACATCCACCATAAGTCGGTGCAGGTGCTCATCTGCGTAGCCGGTCGTGGCTGGTATGTCGAGGAAGGCAAGGAGCCTCAGGAGATGCGCCCAGGCACGGTTATCGCCATTCCTGCCGAGGCGAAGCACTGGCATGGTGCTGCTAAGGATTCGTGGTTTCAGCATCTGACCTATATGACGAAAGTTGAGGAAGGATCGTCCACCACATGGCTGGAACCCGTCGTGGATGAGGAATATGAAAAGCTGCCAGGCAGCAATGCCCCACAGCTCACCTCATCTGCTGACGAATACCATGCACGGATGTTTCCCGGCTACAAATCAGACTTTAAGCGCACCGACCCTGAGTATATCGAGCGTTTTGACAACTTCGCTTTCGACGAGGTCATCAAGCAGACATCCGACAAACTTGACGACCACACCCGCTTCATCTGCTATCTGGCCACGTTGCTCGGCTGTCAGGGTATCGACGAATTCCGTGCCTTGCTGCCTGCTGCGCTAAATATGGGCGTAACACCCGTGGAGGTGAAGGAAATCGTCTATCAGGCTACGGCCTACCTCGGCATCGGCCGCGTCTTCCCCTTCCTGAAGGCCACCAACGAAATCTTCGACCAGCGCGGCATTGCCCTGCCGTTGCCTCCTCAGGCACAGACCACTCAGGAGAATCGTCGTGAGGCTGGCACACAGGCGCAGGTCGACTGTTTCGGAGAGGGTATGCGCGACTTCTGGAAGTCTGGTCCCGAAGACAGCCGTCACATCAACCTCTGGCTGGCCGACAACTGCTTCGGTGACTACTACACCCGCACAGGCTTGGATATGAAATCCGACTCACAAAGTAACATTGCGCATCACCCAATGGCGATGCGCGAACTGATCACTTTCTGTTTCCTTGCTGCGCAGGGTAGTTGCGAGCCCCAGTTGAAGGGGCATATCAACGGCAATTACCATGTCGGCAACGACAAGGACTTCCTCATTGCTGTCATCTCCTCGAACCTCCCCTTCATCGGCTATCCACGCACCCTGAATGCCCTCAACTGCATCCGCGAAGTAGAGGCAGCAAAGAAATAACACCATTCTGTCTCGAACCGGCGATACAACCACAAAGGGCGGAAAGCCGCAGGCCGAGAATGTCAGTGCGGCTTTCCCCCCTTGCCTTTCGCCTTAATATATTCAAAAAGATTGTGGCTACCGCTCCATAATTCGGAAAAGTTTCGTATATTTGCACCGAATTATTAAACGAAACACTAATGAGCACCCAGACAATGTATCAGACAATAGCCGACTACTTCAAGACGCAGCCCGTCGTGAAGGCATGGCTCTTCGGCTCTTATTCACGAGGCGAGCAGAGGCCTTGGAGCGACGTTGACATACTCGTGCAGTACGACCGCAGCCGCCCCATCGGACTGCTGAAGATTGCGGGCATGAAAGTGGATCTTGAGGATTTGCTCCACTGCGAGGTTGACCTCGTGGAGGACGGCACCCTCCGTCCGTGGGCCGTGGACAGCGTAAACAAAGACAGAAAACTGATATATGAGAGAGCATAGCAGAGACCGGGGCCGTCTGGAGGACATCCTGAAGTACGCCCAGAACGTGGAACTTATCGTGGATGGCATCACCTTCGAAGAGTTCACGAAAGACATCCGCATCTATTATTCCGTGATGAAGAACGTCGAGGTCATCGGCGAGGCCGCCAACATGCTGACGCGCCACTTCCGCGAGACCCACACCGAGCTGCCCTGGCGGCTCATCGTCAGCATGCGTAATGTCTTGGTTCACGGCTATGCACAGATTTCCGACGTTGACCTGTGGCAGACCGCCACGACTGACATCCATCCACTCAGCGAACAGGTGAAGCGTTATCTTGCAGAAACCGACTGGGACGAGTGGCAGCAGGGCGAAAACCCATACACGGAAACAGACAATGCGGCGTATAAACAGGCCGTAGAATCAGCCCGCCGAATGAAAGCCAAGGGCTATGCCGTCGAAGACATTGCCGAGATTACCGGCCTGACGGCAGGGGAAATCGAGGGGTTGTAAGAAATAATAATGTAGGAAAAGCAAGGGCGGGAAGCCGAGGCCGAGGATGTCGGCGCGGCTTTCCCGCCCTTGTGTTATCACTTAATATATCTAATTCACTTTCTGCAAAGACAAAGTACACGTGCTTTCGTCATCCAGCGTTCCGTCCATCTTGACCGAAAGCGTGCTTCCATTCTGTGACAATAATGTATAGACAAACATCGGTTCGCTCGTCCTAGCGTAATAGGTTTTGACGCGACCACCTTCAATCTTGTAAGCGTCTTCCATCGAGAACCATCCTTTGCAAGTTCCGTCAGACTTGAACTCTGCCTCGCTTCCGACTAAAAGCCAATTTCCGTGCTTGTTATTACCTGCAATATTGGTAATCTTCCACTTGCCGACAATGATTTCTTTCGTGAATGACAATGAAGGCTCGTCGTCATCATCACTACTGCAAGCTGTAATACTAACGCTCGTTAAGGCAATCATCAGAAATGCCGTCAAATAGAAAAAGTACTTCTTCATGATTATTGAGTTTTAGAATTCATATCCAACTTTGAGAACGAGTCCTTGTTGAGACTCATCCGTAACATCCCTATAAATCCAGTCATAATCATACTTGCCTGTCTTAACTGAGTATATCTCTTGGAATTTCAGCTTGTGAGAATCCAAGGCAATCATCGCATTGATAGCATGTTTGTTCTTCAGTGCAAACCGACAACCAACGTTGAGACATTGATACATACCGCTTCCGTTTGTCAAGTCATGGCCAAGACGCAGGTCAATGAAAGGCGTTATCCGCTTGTTAAGAATAGTCCATCGGAAATCAGCAAACAAGGGAATTTCCATTGAAGCATCTCTTTTCCAGTGAGGTTTTCCGCCAATATCGCCATCTTTGAATTCAGGCACGAAATGGAAACCAACGCCTGCTCCAACAAACAAATTCGGTGTTGCCTGATAACCGTGAATGGTGTTTATCTCAGTCCAGTTGACCTTTGTTGAACTCGAGCCGAAATATACCAACGAATGGCCTGCCTCGACAAATCCATGATAGCCCTTCTCGATGACTTGTGCATTAGCAAGAAAGGGAAACAGGAGGAACAGTCCTAATGATAATGCTTTCATAATGCTCATTTCAATTATTCTATCGTTACTGTCGTATTGTTCGCCACGGTTGCATCATATTCTACGCCCGTTGTCAGTTCTGCCCTCGAACCACAAGGGAATGGCAAGCAAGTGCAGCAGAATACAATAACAGATATTGCCGTTCGATTCTTACCCTGAATATAGACATCGGACGAAGCGAAATTGACAACATTGCCCGATGGCAAGTTTAAGTATCTCAGCTTAATTCCGAGACGACCTTTCGTTCCAAATGCAGTCGAACGTTTAGCCTCGTAAACATTTCCTTTTACTATCGTTCCAGCGGGGATAGCTACGATTCCATCAACGATAATATCACGCGTAACTCTGAAGTCCACATTTTGTCCCACTTGAACATCCGTAGCACGTACATTCTTGACAGCCTCTACAGGAACAATGGTGCCTCCCTTAATCGTAACTTGTTTCTGTGCAAAGGCAAATGCGCTCATTGCGAGAAGTGTAAAACTCAAAACCAATTTCTTCATAAGTAACTATTTTTGAAGTTAATACTCTTTTTAACCGAAAGCCAGCACAAACTTCTTTGCAAGAGGAAAGCGCAGACTGTCTGCCATATCACGAACAGGCTTTGCACGGCCTTAACTATCTTATGGAGAAGCCTGCGCTTAAGGCGCATGCTCCTTAGATAGTTCTTAATTCAGCTCGCTTTCGCTCTGAGGTGCAAATTCGTTCGTGAAAGATGAGCAATGTCTCTTAGAAACACGATGCAAAATTACACAAAATTCTTCGATTTCGATGTCTTGAACTGTGAAAAACACATAAAATGTGAAAGATTTTGCATTTTTCTGTGGCAAGGACACAAAATCGAGAAATATTCGCTACTTTTTCAATCGTAACGCATTTATTGACGGAAAGAGAGCCTAAAGTTTTTCAAAACTACAGGAAACTACCACAACTCTGAATCATGAGAACGAAAAGGCCCTAAGCTCACACCCGATATAGGGGCGTGAGCATTTGTTGTTATCAGCAATTCACGACGGGAAGTGTTAGGCCACCTGTAATTTGTTGTATATCAAGAGTGCTTAGCGCCTCTTCTTATTCAAAAGTTACTTACACAGCGGAGCACTGAGATAAACAATATATTGTTGAACTAAAAATTTGGAATGTTATGGCTACAATCCTTGAAATCCCTGAACGGACTAGCTCACCGCTGACCATCGCATCGTTTCTCGGCTATGCCACGTCGGTAGATGACAATGCCGCTGAGGTGGAAACAGAGAATGTGACGTTCCTTCAACTGCAGTAATTAACCGTAAAAATGGTAAATGAATCCGTAAGATGTATACAAGCGTCTTGTGGATTTTTTCGTAATTTTGCAGACGAAAATAAATCATTAAACAAATACAACTATGCAGAACTTTGATTACATGACCCCAACCCGACTCATTTTTGGTAAAGAGTCGATCGTGAAACTGCCAGAGGTAATGCATCCTCTTGGTAAGCGTGTGTTACTGACCTACGGTGGTGGCAGCATTAAAAGGCTTGGTCTCTATGACCGTGTGAAGGAACTGTTGAAGGACTTCGAAATCTTCGAACTTCCTGGCATCCAGCCCAACCCGAAATATAACCCGAGTGTGCTCGAAGGCGTGCGTATCTGCAAGGAACAACAGATAGACGTAATCCTTGCTGTGGGTGGCGGCAGCGTGCTCGACTGCTCAAAGGCGATAGCCGCTGGTGCCAAGTACGATGGTGAGACCTGGGACCTGATTACCTATAAGGTGAAGGCTCAAGCCGCCCTGCCCATCGTCGATATCCTGACGCTGGCAGCAACGGGTTCGGAATACGACTGTGGTGGCGTCATCTCGCGCACCGAGACGAACGACAAGGTGGGGTATATGGATCCGTTGCTCTTCCCCGTGTGCTCCATTCTCGACCCACAGTACACGTTCTCCGTATCTAAGAAGCAGACGGCTGCCGGATGTGCCGATGCCATGAACCACACGATAGAACAGTATTTCGTGGCTGACTCTACATTGCTGAACGACGGTTTCTGTGAGTCCATGCTACGTTCGCTGATGGTCAACGCCCGTAAGTGCTTAGACAATCCTGAGGATTATACCGCCCGTGCCGAGATGATGCTCTGCTGTACTTACGGTTGCAACGGAATTCTGGCTCTCGGCAACAGTCAGTCCGGATGGCCTTGTCATGGCATCGAGCACGCCCTCTCTGCCTATTACGACATCACTCATGGCGAAGGTCTGGCCATCATCACCCCACGTTGGATGCGCCATATCTTGAGCGAAAAGACGATCGACCGCTTCGTGAAGTACGGCATCAACGTCTTCGGCATCGATGCCTCGCTGCCCAAACAGGAGATTGCCGAGAAAGCCATCGATGCTACCTATGCTTTCTTCGAGAGCATCAACATCCCGATGCATCTGCGTGAAGTGGGCATCGACGACAGCCGCATCGATGAGATGGCCCATCACATTGCCGTCAACGAAGGTCTTGAGAATGTCTATGCTCCTCTGACCGAGCAAGACATTAAGGAAATTCTGATAGAGAGTCTGTAAATCGTAAATAGTAAATCGTTAAATCGTAAATTATTAATGGTGGAGACATTTGCTTTAAGCAACGGGGTGGAAATGCCCTTGCTGGGATATGGTGTATTCATGGTCAGCCCTGATGAATGTGAACGTTGCGTGACGGATGCCCTCTCCGTGGGTTATCGTCTTATCGATACAGCACAGGCTTACTACAACGAAGAAGGCGTAGGAAAGGCCTGGCGCAAGAGTGGACTCAAACGTGAAGATCTGTTCCTCGTGACGAAAGTGTGGATCTCGAATGCCGGTGAAGAAAAGGCTGCCAAGAGCATCGACGAGAGCCTGCGCAAATTGCAGACGGAGTACATCGACCTGCTGCTTATCCATCAGCCCTATGGCGACGTGTTCGGCTCTTGGCGAGCTATGGAGAAAGCCTACCGTAGCGGTAAGGTGCGCGCCATCGGCGTCAGCAACTTCCAGGCTGCCCGATTCTTCGACTTCGCCCACTATGTGGAGGTGAAGCCGATGGTGAACCAGTTGCAGTGCAACGTGCTGATTCAGCAGACGGGCATCGAGCCGATTCTGGCAGAGACCGATACGAAGATGATGGCATGGGGGCCGCTTGGCGGACAGGGTGTCGACGGCATCGTGAAGAGTGAGGTACTGGCAGCCATAGGCGCAAAATATAACAAGAGCGCTGCACAGGTGGCCCTCCGCTGGCTCACACAGCGTGGCATCGTTGCCATTCCCAAGTCCACTCACAAGGAGCGCATGGAGCAGAACCTGAATATCTTCGATTTCTCGCTCTCTACTGACGAGATGGCGCAGATTGCCACGATGAACCTGCATGACACAGGTACCGTCAACTTCGGTGATCCTCAGTTCGTGAAATATTTAATTGATAACTACGGATAATCAAACTACTAATCCAAATAAAGGTATGAAAAGACTACTATTATCAGTATGCGCAGCTTTTACATTGCTGGGTAGCGCAACGGCTCAGGACGAAAGGCTATGGGTAGGCGACGAAACGTCGGGAATGATGGCAACATTCCGTACTTGGGCGCAGACTCCGCCTATGGGCTGGAACTCGTGGGACTGCTACTATTCGAGTGTAACCGAAAAAGAAGTAATGCAGAATGCACAGTACTTGGTGGACAACGACCTGGTGAAATATGGCTGGGAGTATGTCGTCATCGACATCCGCTGGTACTGCAACCACCCGTCGCTGGGCGCTGGCAACTACAACCAGCGTGGCGACCAGGACTATGTGATTGACGAGTACGGACGCTATCTTCCCTCGCCTACACGTTTCCCGTCGTGCATGAAGGACGGAAAGAACATCGGCTTCAAGGCCATTGCCGACAAGCTGCATGAGATGGGGCTGAAGTTCGGCATCCACATCATGCGTGGCGTGCCGAAGTCGGTTGTGGGCAGCAGCTACAAACTGAAGGGCATGGAAAGCACGGCGTGGTCGGAGGTATATAACGGCACCACCTCGCCCTGCACCTGGCTCAAAGACAATCTGCTGGTGCGCAATAACGAGGCCGGACAACAATATTACAACTCGATTATGGACCTCTATGCCGAGTGGGGTGTTGACTTCCTGAAGGTTGACGACCTGAGCCGTCCGTTCTATACCGACGAGATTCACATGATTCGCAAAAGGCCATCGACCAGACTGGACGGCCTATTGTGCTGTCATTGAGTCCCGGCAAGACACAGTACCAATATGCTCAGGAGTGTCTCGACAATGCCAATATGTGGCGCATGATGGACGACCTGTGGGACAACTGGAGCGCCGTCGATGCTGTGTTCAACGAGGCCCATGCCTGGGAGACAGTCACACGTCCGGGCAACTATGCCGACTGCGACATGCTGCCACTCGGACAGATTGCCATGACCATTGCCGATCCAGGCTTCACCGGTGCAGACCAAGGACGCTGGACCAAGCTCACCCAGAATGAGCAGTTGACGATGATGACACTGTGGGGCATCTGCCACTCGCCCCTGTTCTTCGGTGGCGAGATGACCAGGAACGATGCCTTCACGCTGTCGCTGCTGAACAACGAGGAATACCACCAGATGCACAAGTACGGCAAGGATGCCCATCAGGTGCTCAATGACGAAGACAACGGACGTGTGGTATGGACAAGCGAATATCCCGCTACAGGCAACCGCTATCTGGCCCTGTTCCAGCGCGACAACAACCGCTGGGTGGTCGGCTCGAAGGCCCTCTATAAGTCGGAGGTGGTGGCATACACTACTGACGGACACGCCGTAGATGTAGACATCGCATGGCCTGAAGGCTCAAAGACGCAGGTACTGGTGGTCGACGACGGTGGCGACAACTACAACTACGACCACGGCGACTGGATCAACCCCACGCTCGTCTTGCGCGATGGCACAGAGGTAGAACTAACAGGTACCTACAAGACTCGCCAGTACACTGCCTCCTACTTCAACCGCGTAGAGGAGAACAAAAACGTGGACAACGGCGGTAAGATGAAGGTGATGGGCGTGAGCTACGACCGCGGCTTCTCAACCGATGCCAACGCTGCCATCTTCTTCCAGATTCCTGACGATTTGGACGTAGTACGCTTCAAGGCGATGGCTGCTGCCGACGATTCCGGCATCGGACAGACGGGCGCCACCACCAGCATCCGCTTCATGGTGTTCGACCAGAACCCGCTCACCAACGAGCAGGACAACTATGCTGCCCGCTCAGGACTCATCAGCCGTACTGGCACAAAGAGTAAGACGATGGAATGTGACGTGACCAACGCCACCCAGCTGAAGATATTCGTGAGCAACTACGGAGATGGTTTCGCCTACGACCGTGCTGACCTCATCAACCCCGTGCTCATCGATGCCGATGGCAACGAGACATCGCTCACCACTCTGAAGCAGACCTCCTACACCTCAGAGTGGGGTTCGCTACACGTCAACAAGAATGTGGAGAACGGCACACTGCGTGTCGACGGACAGTCATACGATACTGGCCTTGGTATGAACGCCCAGTGTACGCTTATCTACGACCTGCCCGAAGGCCACAACTACAAGACCTTCCGCGCCCTCTGTGGCTATGACTCCAGCTGCGACAATGACAATACCTCTACCTCTGGTACCACAATGGAGTTCTTCTTCTACGTCACTGCTCCCGACGGCGGCTACGACTTCGACCTCACCCAGTTGGGTTATGCTGCCAATGAGGCTGTTCCCGTTTATGACATTTGGCAGAAGGAAGACATTGGCACTGCAACAGGCACGCTCAACGTCAGCATTCCCAGTCATGGCGTCAAACTCTATCGTCTGGGCGGCAACGAAGTGACTGGCGTGAAAGATATCTTGATTGACAGTAAAACCGTCAACAGCCAATCGCCAGTACTCGATTTCTATGACCTGACAGGACGTCGTGTGCAAACCCCAGCGCATGGACTGTATATCAAGAACGGACAAAAGATTCTTGTGCGATAGTCACCCCACTTCAGCTGAAGGGTGCTTCACCACGGTTATAGCATCCCGTCTTCCCACTCCGCCAGCCATGACTACTGCGAAGCCGGAATACAGGCATCTGCCAGGCCGTCGTCTGACCACGAATGAACGTGAATGGCCGCGAATTATTCATGAATAATAGGTCTGGGATTCCGAAAAGACACGTATTTCGAACAGTCCGAACGCTTCGGATTTTTGTCCGAACGCTTCGGATTTTTGTCCGAAGCCTTCGGATTTCTTCGGACAATGGGGCAGGGGTGGGGTCGAGACTGGCATTTGCCGCTAGCATTCCTTGTCCGTGGCGACTCTATCGACTCCACCTCGAAGGGCAGCCAGCGGCGGTTGCCCGTGTGGTCCGAGAGAAACTGCATGTTGTTGCCCGTTCCGCAGAACGAGGCAATATGTGGCCGGTGCTCATGGAAGTGGGCATACGCCGCCCGCTCGTCTATCGACGGCATCGTCACCGCTGCCTTCAGCTGGTTCAGCTCCGAAGGGCGCATCGTATCCAACTCCTCGCAGCACACCAACCCGTACTGCGCCATAGAAGCATTATTAGAAGTTTTAGAATGTTTTTTAGCACATTCAGAAGTCAGTTTAGTATAACAGTCCAAACATCCAGAGAGGGATACGGTTCTTGTGTCCTATTTCTGTGTTATCGACAGCCAAATAACTGTTTTCTATATCCTTGATTTGGTCAAACGTCTTGCTTTTTCCTCCGACCTCGAACAGATATGTTCTGTCGATTAGGAAATCAACAGATACTGGATAACGAACCTCGTGTTGCTGTGATAATTGGTTCATAAAGAACGTCTCACGTAGGGTGCCAATATCGACTTGGGGAGTCAAGGCAAACATCATCGTAGGATTATTAATATAAATTTTGTCTGGTCGCGATAGATTGTCAGGACTCTTAGTATTATCACCCAGTAGCAATAAAAGACCTCCTCGTTCCAGTGCATTTAGCATTTTCAATCCTTGATTACGATCGGTCTCCAATTCCTTGTAAAGCTCTGTCATCTTTGGTAGTTGCGGTACACGCTCTGCCAAAAGCATCAGCAATTTCTTAGTCTTGCGGATAGTCGATATTGTCACATCGTCTATATTCGGATAGTCCACCTCAATAACGTGATTAGCAACACTCTGCAATCGCTGATAATAGCCATGACGGACAGCTTTGTAGAAAGGATAGTAACCTACTTCCAAATATTTCTTGAACTGCTCAAGTATTTTTGTCTGGCTGCAGATTTCCATAGCTATCTCTACATGTCTGTCTAACAACTCTTCCAAATCAACAGCCTGTACTTTCATGATTCCTTCGTATGCTAAGAATTCACGGAAAGAGAGCCCCCGCATTTCGTACATAGTCAGTCGACGGGAGAGATCGCCTTCGCTTCTTTCCAACTGAAGCATCGATGAACCTGTATATACAATATGTAAGTCTGGGTAGTCGTCGCAAAGATTCTTCAACAATGTCTGCCAATGCTTGTAATAATGTATTTCGTCAATAAAGACATGGGTACCCCCATGGGTGTAATGGAACTCTATCACATCACGGATGTCGTGAGTAGTAAACCACAAATGATCCAACGACACATAAAGCACCTTCTCAAGGTCTCTTCCTTTGAATGATTCCTTGATATGTTGCAAAAGCATGGTTGTCTTACCGCACCCTTTCGGTCCTTTGATGCCTATGAGTGTATCGCCCCAGTCTATCTCGTCATATAGATAGCGAAAAAAGGTTGTCGGGGTTGCCAGCAACCTGCGCTGAAATACTTTAATGAGATAATTGTCCTGTTCTTCCATCATGCAATAACTTTATTTTGTCGGCAAAGATAAGAAAAATATATGGAAACATCAAAATATATTCAAAAAAAATGTTTGGAAACATCTTTTTGTAATCTCAAGACATTTCCATCGTCCATAAACTGCATTTTCTCTCGCCACGAAGTTACGCAGAAAAAGGCACTAAAATACTTATCGCCGAGGGTAAAAATCGCGATTAAGCGAGTGCCATGCAAGCTTGCTTACAGATGGCCGAGCGTGAGCGATTTATCCAAAGTCTGAAACAGTTTCAGAGATTTTATCCGAACAAGTCGGAATGTGTACCTGTACCAGTGAATAGCAACACCAGCTCCGTGTCATTCTGCTCCCATATCAGAAGCCAGTCTCCCTTCAGATGACATTCCCAGCAGCCGACATAGTCGCCCGACAGTTTATGAGGACGATATTCTGCTGGGAGTTTCCCGTCTGCCTCAAGTATCCGGATGGCTGTCTTCAGCAGTTCCATGTCATAGCCCCGTTTGCGACAACGTTCCGTGTCCTTTCGGAACGTTTTGGTCATTCTTACTTCATACATACGCTCAGATGCCTAACGACTTGAACATTTCTTCCGACGAGGAGAATTTCTCAATGCGCCCGGCCTTCTTGTCTTCTTGTGAACGCAAGTAACTGCTCTTGGCCTTGGGTGACACTTTATGCATCAATACGCCCAATGCCTGCAAGTAAGCCATCAATGCCTTACCGCTGGTGGTTCGCTCGTTCAATGTGATTGTGTAAGTTGCCATATCTATTCAATTTTTTGTTCTCTCGCTGCAAAGTTACAAAATCTTTTTGATATTATGCTCGCTTTCACATTATTTTAGGTGAAATGACCCGTTTTTGCCCTGTTGAAAACATTACTTTCACTCAGAAATCTCTTGTCCTACCACCCAGACGAGGGCAAGTAGTGCGGTGATGATGGTTTGCTTGTTCATTTCCTGATTTTACCTATTTTCTCCAGATATTTTACGAATGCTTCCCATTGTTCGGCATTCTTTTTGATATTGGCCTGCACATGTTCATCGTTAATGAACTGCAGCGGATAGCAGTCTTGTAAATAGAAATGACCTTGCTTGGAATTGGATATCACATCATAATGTAGGACAAGGTCTTTGAAGGTTCGGCTGTCCCAGTCACCTACAAAACGACTGACCTTGAGCAAGACTTCATTGCCAAGAAGGAACTCCAATTCCCCATCGTTCATCCGTAGCCTCTGACTGAGTGACTCTTCCTGTTGTTTGAATTTCACTTCGCGAGTGTTTGGGTTGAACCACTCGATATCAGCCTCTGTGAATACGGCATTCTCTACAGGATCAGTCGTATATGGCTTTTCTGTTACGTCGTTGCTGCTGCAAGAGGCGAGGGATAAAGCAGCAAGCATCGTCAAGGCACCGATTAAGCAAGAGGAAAGTGATGCTTGCATCGCTTTCCCGAGCGTGAGGTGGCTCGGCCAAAGGCCAAAGGCGAGTCTCCAAATCTTCATTGTTTTCATTTGCGTCTTATTATCATTAGTTTACTTTTGATATTTCTAATCCCAACTTGGTACTGGGGATTCTACCTTTATATACTTCTCTTGCTGATTCGTCCTGATAGATTGGTTCTTCCTGCTCCTGCATCCAGTCCATACCTCGGAAAGTCTTTTTATTCCATGTTCGGTTCTCCTTGGCGTTCAAGGTCATATTTAGAGCTGGCACAAGGCTGTGCGATTCAGAGACTGCTGCTGTGGTTATCCATTCCACCACGACGAATACACCCGTCTTCGGAAATGGGATGGGGCTGACGAGTTTGACACCATCCTTGCCAATCTTTTGGCTGGGTTGGATGATAATCCCGCCATTGATGATGGATTCGTCTCTTGGTGCTCCAAGGGCATCAGGCAGACGCAGATCAAAGCGAAGCGTTGCATAAATCGGGGGTCTTAATGGTTGTGAATGTCAGCCAATGTGTGGAGTAGTCGAGACTTGCCAAAATGGAATGAATATAAGGAAACTCCGTCCATGTACTGTCGTAGGGAATGAACAAAGCCATCTCAAATCCGTTAGCTCCACGATGGCAAGTCTGAGTTTTCTCTTTTGTCAGCCCAGCTGTCATGGTTTTCATCCGTTTTGGAGCCTTCGCACTAACGC
>JAILAA010000114.1 GCA_024681875.1 Prevotella sp. | reverse complement strand
CCATGTCGCAGAGCCGCTTTCAACCTTCGTTTCCTATCTCCCCACCTTTGACAAATATTATAATATGAAGACTAGAATCAAGACTATAGCAGCTGCTTTTCTCGGAGCCCTGCTTGTAAACACAACATCGGCGGCCCAAGGTCTGAAAGATGCCATTGGCAAGTACTGTCTCATAGGAGCAGCCGTAAACCAGTGGCAGAGCGATGGGCAGGTGCCCGAGGCAGACGCGGTGCTCGAGAAGCATTTCAACTGTGCTGTGGCCGAGAACTGCATGAAACCAGAGTCGCTGGCTCCTGCCGAAGGCATCTTTGACTTCCGTGTGGCCGACAAATTTGTCAGCTATTGCCAGCAACACCGTCTGAAGGTGCTGGGACATTGCCTGGTGTGGCACTCCCAGGCCCCCGACTGGTGGTTCACCAATGGCTATGCAGCCAGCCCTGCATCCAAGGAGTTGTTGCGCGACCGCATAGTGAATCATATCAAGACGGTGGTAGGCCACTATAAGGGCAAGGTGCATGGATGGGATGTGGTGAACGAGGCTGTCAACGACGACGGCTCGTTCCGCCAGTCGCCTTACTACAAGCTCCTGGGCGAGGAGTTCATCGAGATTGCCTTCCGTGCCGCTCATGAGGCCGACCCTGATGCCGAGCTCTACTACAATGACTATTCTATGGCCCAGCCTGGCAAGCGCGCGACAGTATGCCGGCTGGTGAAGAGTCTGAAGGAAAAGGGATTGCGCATCGACGGCGTGGGCATGCAGAGCCACAACGGTCTCGACTATCCTAACCTCGAGGAGTACGAGAAGTCGATAGATGCCTTTGCCGCCTGTGGCGTGAAGGTGATGATGACCGAGCTCGACATCAATGTGCTGCCAAACCCTGAGGGCTTCGGTGGTGCCGAAATCAGTCAGAACTATGAGATGCAGCAGAAGTACAACCCCTATGCGCTCGCGTTGCCTTTAGCTAAGGAGAAAGAGCTCGAAGAGCGCTGGATGGCACTCTTCAACATCTACTATAAGCACCGCCACCAGATATCGCGCATCAATCTCTGGGGAATCAGCGACGCAGGGTCCTGGCTCAACGGATGGCCCATAAAGGGACGCACCAACTACCCCTTGCTCTTCGACCGCCAGTACAAGGCAAAGCCCGTGGTGCAGAAAATCATGGATCTTTACAAATAAGTCGTGATAACGTAATTACGTCATAACGCCATAACGAAATAATAAAACTATGAAAGCAAGGTATCTTTTCCCACAAGACTACATGGCCGATCCCGCGGCCCACGTGTTTAACAACCGACTGTATATCTATCCCTCACACGACTGGGAGGCAGGCGCAGCCTTCGACGATGACGGCGGACACTTCCAGATGCGCGACTACCACGTTCTCTCTTTCGACAACGTAGAGACCGACCCCGCCACCGACCACGGTGTCATCCTCGATGTAGACCAGGTGCCCTGGGCTGAGAAGCAGATGTGGGACAGCGACGTCTGTGAGAAGGACGGCAAGTATTATCTCATTTTCTCTGCCAAGGACTATAATGGTGTCTTCCATCTTGGAGTTGCCATTGCTGACAAGCCCGAGGGCCCGTTCATCCCTCAGGAGCATCCCATTCGTGGTGCCTACAGCATCGACCCTTGCGTTTTCAAGGACGACGACGGACAGGTCTATGTCTATTACGGCGGTCTCTGGGGTGGACAACTCCAGTGGAATGTCGCTCCGCAGAAAGTTCTGAAGGAAGGTGTCGACCTAGGTCCTGCCCCTGACCGCAAGACACAGCTCTTCACCGCTCCCGACATGCCTGCCCTGCCAAGCCTGATGGCACGTCTGAGCGACGATATGCTTCAGTTTGCCGAGGCTCCTCGTCAGGTCCTCATTGTCGACAAAGACGGCCAGCCCCTGAAGGCTGGTGACCCACACCGCTTCTTCGAGGCCTCTTGGATGCATAAGTACAATGGCAAGTATTACTTCAGCTACTCAACGGGCGACAGTCACATGCTGTGCTACGCTACGGGCGACAACCCCTACGGTCCCTTCACCTATCAGGGCGTCATCCTTGACCCCGTCGTCGGCTGGACCACGCACCACTGCATCGTGGAGTATCGCGGACAATGGTATCTGTTCTTCCACGACTGTGTGCCCTCCAATGACGTCACACACCTGCGTTCACTGAAGGTGCAACAGCTATTCTACAATGCTGACGGTACCATTCAGAAGGTCATCAACGAATAAACATTCCCTTCTGATTAGATAGTCATTGTATCCATTCCATCACGTTGGCGGGCGCACGCCCATGCTGCAGTTCGTTGTTCATAAAATCCATCGACGGGGCAACGTGGGCGAAAAACTGGCGATAGTCCTCACACAGGAAACTGAGTCCAGGTTCGCCATCGGTGGTATGGCAGAAACGGTCTTTGGGGCAGCCGCCATTACATGCAAAGAGCCACCGGCAATTCATACACTGCCGAGGCAAACGGTCATGTTTATCGCGCCCGAACTGCGCCTGTCGGAGGCTGTACATCACTGAGGTGATAGTGTCGTGGTGGATATTGCCCAACAGGTATTCGGGAGCCACGAAATGGTCACATGAGTATACGTCGCCATTATACTCAATCACTCCGGCGTGTCCGCAGGTGGGGCACATAGAGCAGAGGCTGGGTGTCTCACCGGCCCAACAGGCAAGAGTGGAATCAAACAACTGCACAAAGACCTGCCCCACGTCGTGGCGCACCCACTCATCATAGATGTCGCAGCAGAACCGCGCGTACTGCCCAGGACGGACAGAGAAGTCAGCCATTGAAGAGGCGAGGGAATCAGCCATTGTGGCAAGGTGACGACCATCAGCATGTGAGCACAAGCGCTCCACGATGGGGGTGAACTGAATATAGCGGCAACCTATCTCCTTATAGAAATGGTAGACCTCAAGTGGATGATCGGCGTTGCTGTTGTTCACTACGCCCATTGCATTCCACTCCACGCCATGTTTCTGTAGCAGCCGTATACCGCGCATCACATCATGGAATGAGGGGCGGGAGGAACGGCGGTATTGATCATGCAGCTCCTGCGGGCCGTCGATAGAGATGCCAACAAGCCAATTATGCTCACGAAAAAACGCACACCACTCGTCATTAAGCAGCGTGCCGTTGGTTTGAAGGCAGTTGTCGATGATGCAGCCGCGTGCATAGCGCTGTTGCAACTGCAACACGCGTTTGTAGAAACTCAGCGGACGGATGAGCGGCTCGCCTCCGTGCCACACAAAGAGCACTTGCGGCTGAGTCTGCGCCTCAATATATTGTCGGATATAGGCTTCAAGAGTACGGTCATCCATGAACAGCGATGACCCATGAGAGGGGTACAGTTGTTTCTTCTCCAGATAATAGCAATACCTGCACTGCAAATTACAGCAACTGCCTGCTGGCTTGGCCATCACATAAAGCGGGCGGGCAAAAGGGGCAAAGGTAGACATGTGCTACGCTCAAATGAATAATGTAAGAGCCTATTGTACAGGGATATCAAGTGTGAACACAGATCCCTCGCCAAGATGTGAATGCACATTCACCGTTCCACCCATGCTGTAGGCCATTGTATGGCAGATACTCAAGCCCAAGCCAGCACCAGGCACAAACTCGTCGACCTTGAAGAAACGCTCGAATACATGCTGCTGGTTTTCTTCCGAGATGCCTACGCCCGTGTCACACACCCAGACATGGATGCGACCATCGACAGGTGCGTCATAGCCCACAGTGATGGTGCCCTGCGGCGTAAACTTCACGGCATTGGACAGCAAGTTGCGAATCACTTCTGAGAAACGTTTCAAATCGGTAGTCACAGTCTGTTGCTCGCAGGCGAATTGCGTGTTCATCTGCACAGTAGGCTTCAGTTCCTGACGGTATCGCTCAGCAAGTTCGGTCAGCGTCATGTTCAGCTCAAAACTGGTCAGCACCATCTGATCCTGACCCGACTCTATCTTCGAGATGTTCACCACGTCGTCGATAATACGTAGCAACTTCTGCGTATTCTCGTGAATGAGGTCAAGCAGCGAGCGGCGCTCGGCATCGTCGCTGATGTCGGGCAACACGCTCGTAAAACCCACGATGGCGTTCAAAGGCGTGCGTATCTCGTGGCTAATGTTGGCAATAAATGCGGACTTCAGACGGTCACTCTCCTCAGCACGGTTGCGGGCATCGACAAGAGCCTCTTCCATCTGCTTACGGTCATCGATGTTCATGGAAGTACCAACGATGCCGATTGGCTTGCCCTCGAAATCGCGCTCGGTGATGGTGGCGAAACTCTCCTCCCAATAATATCTGTCGGTGTTGGGGATGCGCATACGATACTCTGTGTGATAGTTCTCACTGCGTCCCTCGCAGATGTCAAGCAGTGCCTTGCTCACGCGTTCTGCATCCTCGGGAACCAACTGCTGCTGCAGATCTTTATAGAACACATTCTCATCATGGGGCATTCCCCACTCGGCATGTTCTCGGAAGTCACTGTCGAAGGTGATGGCCATTGTTTTCGGATCAAGATGCCACGTAGTGAGATGCATGGCGCGCAGCACAAATTCCGACTCGATGTTGTTCTCCTTCAGCTTGTCCAACTGCGCCAGCTCATAACGCAAGTCGCGGCCTTGTCGGCGCTGCCACACAATGAGCCCGACAAAAATCAGGCAGGCCACAATCATCAGTCCCAAGAGGACCATGCTACTGAAAGAAGACATTAAACACAATATCTGGCTCATCGCGTGCAAATTTACAAAGTTTTTTCCAATCAGAAAAGAAATAAGCATTTTTCTTTTGCTCTTTCCTCGTAATTCCTTAACTTTGCACGCTGAAAAGCTTTTGTACTTAATGGAACAAACATTTGAGCTCATTGCCAAAACATTTATGGGACTGGAGCCCGTCCTGGCTAAAGAGCTGACTCAACTGGGGGCTAACGACGTGCAAATAGGTAGACGCATGGTGTCGTTTACGGGTGACAAGGAAATGATGTATCGCGCGAACTTCCAATTGCATACGGCCATCAAGATTCTCAAACCCATCCACCGCTTCAAGGCTGGCAGTGCCGATGACGTCTACGAGGAAATCAAGAAAATCGACTGGACAGAATATTTGAGCGACGACAAGACGTTTGCCGTCGACAGTGTTGTGTTCAGCGAGGAGTTCCGCCACTCCAAATTCGTCAGCTACAAGGTGAAAGACGCCATTGTCGACCAGCTACGCGAGCGCACTGGCAAGCGCCCCAATATCTCCGTAGCCAATCCTGACCTGCGTCTGCACATACATGTGGCTGAGGATCAGTGCACACTGTGTCTCGACAGCAGCGGCGAGAGTCTGCACCGTCGCGGCTACCGCCAGGAAAGCGTCGAGGCACCCATCAACGAGGTGCTTGCCGCCGGCATCATCCTGATGACGGGCTGGCAGGGCGAGACTGACTTCATCGACCCGATGTGCGGCTCGGGCACGTTCCTCATCGAGGCCGCCCTCATCGCACGCAACATGGCCCCAGGACTGTTCCGCAAGGAATATGCTTTTGAGAAATGGCCTGATTTCGACGCCGACCTCTTCGACCGCATCTATAACGACGACTCGCAGGAGCGCGAGTTCCAGCACCATATCTACGGCTACGACATCGACTTCAAGGCCGTCAACACGGCCCGCACCAACGTGAAGGCCGCAGGACTGAGCGACTGCATCACCGTGGAGCAGCAGGACTTCAAAGACTTCACGCAGCCCAAGGACAAGGCCATTATCGTTACCAATCCGCCCTATGGCGAGCGCATCAGTACCCCCAACCTGCTGGAGACCTACCGCATGATTGGTGAAAGATTGAAGCACCAGTTCATGGGCGGCGATGCATGGATACTGAGCTATCGCGAAGAATGCTTTGAGCAGATAGGCTTGAAGCCCAGCATCAAGATTCCCCTCTACAACGGAAGCCTGGAGTGCGAGTTGCGCAAATACCAGATGTTCGACGGCAAGATGAAACAGTTCCGCAGCGAGGGCGGCATCGTAAAGACCGACGAGGAGAAGCGCCAGATGGCACAGACCCACCGTTTCAAGAAAGAGCGAGAGTTCAAGCAGCGCCTCACCGAGCAGGAGGAGAACGAAGAGGGCGACATTCGCTCGTTCACCTTCCACCGCCACGACTTCGGAAAAGAGGAAAGAGGAAAGTGGAAAGTGGAAGGTGGAAGGAGAAAAGAGGAAAAAGGAAAGTGGAAAGAGGACGGAGAAGAACGTAAATCCCGTTTCTCTGATTATTCCGGACATTCCGGGAAACCTGGATATTCAGGGAAGTCCGGAAAACCAGGCAAATTCAACGACAACCAAAACCGTGGCGGGCACGAGCACTTCGACCGCAGCGGCGGCAAACGCTATAACAAAAACAATCGTCGACATGATTAACACCCTATACACTCGTCTCACCCATGCTCTTCTCCTGATACTCCTTGCCCTACCTATGACTGCACAGAAGAAGCTCTTCACCCTCGAGGATTTGAACTTCGGCGGGCGCAACTATCACAGCTTACGACCGCAGAACTTGTTCCTCACATGGTGGGGCGACCAGCTGGTGCAGACCGACGTGGAGGAATGTTACACCATTGACACCAAGACGGGGAAGAAAAAACTGCTCTTCACCCTTGACCAAGTAAACAAGTGGGCTGGCTGCGACGGTGAAAAGACGCAGGTACGACAACTCACTTATGCCACCTTCCCTTATCCCGATAAGCCTATCGTGGCTGTGGGCAACCGCCGCGCCTTCGTGCTCGTCGACTTCAAGGCGAAGCAAATAGTATGGCAGGACAGCATTTCAGGCCAGGATGCCTACGACTGGAGCAAGGACTCGCGTGCCACGGCCTACGTAGAAGACAACCAGCTCTTTGTCGTCGATGCCAACGGCAACATGCAACAGCTCACCACCGACGGCTCACGCGAGATTGTCTACGGCAAAAGCGTGCATCGCGATGAGTTCGGCATCTACAAAGGCACTTTCTGGAGCCCCGATGGCCAGCGCCTCGCCTTCTACCGTATGGACCAGAGCATGGTGACGGACTATCCGCAGGTGGACATCGACCCGCGAGAGGCAGAGATGGAACCCGACAAATATCCCATGGCTGGCATGAACACCCACGTTGTCACCATCGGTGTCTACGATCTGAAAACTAAAAAGACCGTCTATCTTAAGACACCGCCTGTCGATGTTACTGCAACAGCCTTGGAGCAGACCTGCTACTTCACCAATATTTCCTGGAGTCCTGACGCCAAGACCATCTACATGTTCGAACTGAACCGCGACCAGAACGACTGCCGCCTCGTCAGCTATGATGCCGTGACAGGCGAGCGCCTGACGGAACTCTGCCGTGAGACCAGCGACAAATACGTGGAGCCGCTCAACCCCATCCAGTTCCTGCCATGGAACAACAGCCAGTTCATTATGCAGAGCCGCAAGGACGGCTATAACCATATTTATATATATAATGTAAACGGGGAGCTGATAAAGCAGCTCACTAGCGGTCCATGGGAAGTACTCGATGTGCTGGGCTTTAATGAGAAACAGAAGAGTGTTATCATTGCTTCTAATGAGATACATCCGCTACAACGCAACCTCTACAGTGTTGACATGGCAAGCGGCTACCGTACACTGCTTGACAATGGCGAAGGTGTGCATCGCGCCAAGCTATCGGCCTCAGGCCAGATGCTCTACGACAAATACTCTACTCCCACCACCCCAAACGATATCAACCTTCAATATACCAGTACAAAGAGCCGGTATATGAAGCAAAGACGTATAAATTTACTCACTGCTCCAGATCCTTGGGCCGAATATGTGCAGCCCGTTTTTGAGAACGGCAGCATCAAGGCCGCTGACGGTACAACTGATCTTTATTGGCGCATGGTGAAGCCTCACGACTTCAATCCTGAGCAAAAATATCCCACAGTGGTCTACGTCTACGGAGGTCCTCATGCTCACAATGTCGATGCCTCGTGGCATTGGGCCTCGCGCTCGTGGGAGACATACATGGCACAGAAAGGTTACATCGTGTTCATCCTCGACAACCGTGGCTCTGAGAATCGTGGCCGCGACTTTGAGCAGGCCACCTTCAGACAGCTCGGACAGGTGGAGATGCAGGATCAGATGAAGGGCGTGGAATACTTGCGCACTCTGCCCTACGTTGACATAAATCGCCTTGGCGTGCATGGCTGGAGCTACGGTGGATATATGACCATCTCGCTGATGACCAACTATCCCGACGTATTCAAGGTGGGTGTGGCAGGAGGACCTGTCATCGACTGGCAATGGTACGAGGTGATGTACGGCGAGCGCTACATGGACACACCGCAGCAGAATCCCGAAGGCTACGCTAAGACTAGCCTCATCAGCAAAGCGAAGAATCTGAAGGGCAAGCTACAGATTATTATCGGCTATAACGACCCTACCGTCGTACCGCAGCACGCCTTATCGTTCCTAAAGTCTTGCATTGAAAACGGCACGCAGCCCGACTTTTTTGTCTATCCCGGCGAAGGCCACAACATGGCGGGGCACGCCAGCGTGCATCTGCATGAGCGCATCACGCAGTATTTCGAAGATTATCTGAAGTAAAAAAGACTACAGGACTTACGCTCATAAGCAGCATTTGCGCCATTATTTGAATAAACCTCTACAAGCTCAATACCGCCTAAAGTAGAGGCGTAAGCTGTCGTTGCGCAGCGTCATGCGCGAACTGTTAAGCTCCTCAACGAAGAACGACTCGTCAAGGCTGTTCAGCCCAAGGAAATGCAGGCTGTCGGCACATGTCACAGCCGTATCGGCTCTCTCGCCAAAGCTGGGACGGAAATCCACTCGAGGGTCGTAGAGGCGCAGCGTGGAACCTTCGTGAGTGAAGCGGAACAGGAAACGAATGTTCTGTTTCTTGGCTTCGATGCTCAACAGGCGCATCTGCACAGCCCAGTAGATACCGCTCTGTCTCATATCGGCAGACTGCCCTGAGGATAGCGTGTCTTCGCTATACAACTGCCAGAAGCCGTCAAGATCGCCGTTATCGGAGACCTCGAAATGACATGCTGACAAAAACAGCGTAAGGAAAGCCAGTAGTATACTCTTTTTCATCTATTTTCTTAGTGCTTAGTGTATGGGGTCATTTCAACAGCAACCTGCGGGCAATGGTCAGTTGCACACCCATATTGTTGCCAAGCAAATGGCCATGGTCTACCCCCCAGGCTGCCCTGATGCTCCATCCTGACAAGTTTGCACCATCGGGCACGGTATATCCGGCTTCGGCCATGATGCTGGTATTGCGCTCGGGGTCAGGCAATGGATTGTTATACGTGCCCCATCCTTTCTGCAGCGTGGCCATCAAACGATACTCCACCCCGGCCAGCGGATGGCCGGCAATACCTGCGTGCCATGCCCAGAAACGGTTGTTAGCCACACGTATGGTGCTATTAGTATTGTAGAGCGGAGAGCGGTAGAGCGGGTTGCCCATAACCTGTCCCCAGTGCTGCCAGCCAGAGTTGAGGTAGTGGTTGTAGTAGTCGTCCATGCCTGCAACGTGGTCGGAAATCTCTCTTGTACGGTCGTGATTAACAGAACCGCTCTGGTGCTTGGTGTAGATATACTCGAAGGTCAGGGCGTTAAGCCAGCGACAGCGTTTCAGCCGTAGGTCCATGCCTAGCATGATGTCGTGAAGTTCATAGATCAGCCAGCGGTTTTCTTTCCATTTCTGGTACTCTTCACCCTGACCATAGCCATCGTAGTCGACAAAGAACATCTGTGAGTGGTCTTCAAAAAAGTGGTCAGCATAAAGGCCCAGGCTGAATCGCGGTCTGTCGAAGTTGGCTCTGATGAGATAGCTGCCCAGATGGTTCCCCTCGCGGTTTCTGTATTCCCCCTCGTCAATCTCGCCACCGCTGGGAATAAAGGCGTTGATATAGGAACCTATTCCACTTCTGTTCTTCAGATCAGCCATCTGCCCGTCTACCATTCTGTGAGTGGTGCCGCCAAAGAGACATCCCATTTCAAGGCCTAGTTCCAGATTAAAGCTGCGCCGCGGATTGCCAATGCGCATGTAGCCCGCCTTGCTGTGGTAGAGTGTGCCGCTGGAGTGCTTGTTGATCTTATCAGAAAAATCTTCTTGCCAATTGTCATCGGTCAGACGACCATAGGCCATGTGCCCCTTCACCGACAGCCAACCGCGGGTATAGGGTACCGTGCAGTAATCTGGCAGCGACAGTCGCACCGTCGGCACAGGACGGGCATTGACACCAAGTGTCTGGGCACCACTGCTCAACTGCTGGTTGCGCATCGCCAAGGGCTGTTCCTTGCAGCCTATGGTCAGCAGCCACTGTTTCCATCCGATGTCGGTGTAAGCCTGATGTACAATGAGTGTACTGCTATAGTGGTGAGCCACAGCCAAGTCAACGCCATAGCCCAGTGTCCAGTTTTTCAGCGTGTCGACAGGAGTATGAAACAGCCCGGCACGCACATAGCCGTTGCTCTTGTCAAACGAGCTCAAGCCATAGCGGTTGGCATTCAGCCACAAGGGAGTGAAGTCGCCACTACTGATGGTGGACTGCGCCTCCATCCTCAGCTCAGTCTGAGCCATGACTGCCTGGCTGTTGGCAAAGAATGCCAACAGGGCAATAGTCAGCTGTAGCAGATGGTGCGCTATCGTGTTCATGCCTTCACACTCTTTTATACAATATGTAAGCCGCATAGCTGTCCGTCAGGGCGCGCATCTTCTTAGTCCTCATCAGCACCTTTTCAAACAGCAGGAATCCCACGACGGCAGTTGCAATGCCCAAGATGACATCAATGATATAGTGATGGCAGGAATAAACGGCCGTCCACCAGATACCTGCAGTAACGATGGCAAAGATGACCCTCGTTACCTTGTAACGTGCAGCGTAGATAGTAGTAATCAACATATAGGCCGCATGTAGCGAAGGAACGGCAGCAAAGACATTGGAGTTGCCCACGTAGATACTCTGGAATACGGGGATGCCTACCATCTCGTCGAAGCGGATGAGACCTGCCACGTTGCCCGGCGTAGAGAAATCCGGCTCAAAGCCATGCTCCAACACATACCAGGGCGGTGCAGCGGGATGAATGTAGTAGATGACGAAGCCCACTAAGTTGACAAAGAGGAAGCAGAGCGTAAAGTGCACGCAACGGCGGCTCTTTCCCATAAAAAAGAGAGCAATGGCGAAAAAAATGGGCAGCGGCACCCAACACAGATAGAAGCAGCCCGAAAGGAAGTCGGCCACACCATTGTGATGGAGCATGAAGTATTCGCCCGGAATCATGGTCGTCCCTTCAGAAGTGATGCCGAAAAGACTCAGCTCGGCCTCATAGATAGGCTTGATGTCAACGCTGTTCACCCTGTAGTTGGGATACAGGCGCATCCAGTCATAGCACACCTCGAAAGCGATGAATGGCAGCAAGGCAATGGCCATCTTGCGACTCAAGGGATGGGCAAAGTAGAACAGTAGGAACAGGGCCACCATCAGGAAATGCGTCGGCAGGATGCCCACCACCGTAATCTGGAACACCAGAAAGAGCAGCGACGCCGTCAGGACAACGGTTATCTCACGGCGCGTCAGCGTAGACAGGTCGAAAAGCTTAATATTACTTGCCATCTCGCTCGTTTAGAATCTTGTAGCAATGGGCAATACGCCAGAAAGCTGTCACGTTGGCCAGGACAGCGATCAGCAACATACCTCCAGCCAGCCACCACAGATTGTGTGTGAAACCGCTGACAATGGCCGCCACTGCCGTGACGACGACACGCTCAGGGCGTTGCATCAGTCCCACCTTACACTCTATGCCCAAGCCTTCGGCACGGGCACGCACATAGCTCACCATCACAGAGCCGACCATGGCAACAAAGGTGACGACACCCATCCAGAACCACTTGTCGCCGGACAACAGGAATACCAGACAAATGCCGAAAAGCGACACTAACTCGCTGTAGCGGTCAAGCGTGGAATCCCAAAGAGCACCGAAAGTGGTAGAAAGACCGCCCATTCTGGCCAGACGGCCATCCATCATGTCGAAGAGTCCTGCAAAAAGGATAATGGCTCCACCCCACCCTATCAGGCAAAAAGCATCCTGGGACGACGCTGCCATCCGCCGTGCAGCCACGATAAAGAATGCTGTGGCGGCAATGTTACCCAGGAATCCAAGGGCGGTGACGACATTTGGAGTGATATGCAATTTAATCATCAACTTTATGACAGGGTTGATGATATTGTAGATTATTTTCTGCAAGAAGTCTCTATAGTTCATTCTTCTCTGTTTGTTTTCTATGTTCCTTAAACTGGCCAAGCCGCTCGTTCATCCTGTTGTCTCGATAGACGAAGACACGCTGCATAGGATAGTTCCACAACAATGCTATTGACACAGCCACTACCATCTTCGGGAAGATGAAGTATTGGCCCGTCCACTCTGTCAGCAGATGCGTACCCAGTGTGTTCAGCAGGATGCTGCCCGTCCACACCACGAAATACTTCAGCACCACGTATCGCTTCTTCAGCATTCCCGCACGGAACACCCAGCGATAGTTAACGGCGCAGTTGACAATGCCGCCGCTCAGCGCTCCGAGGAAGGATGCGGTCACGTACCAGACTCCCATTCCGGCTGCAAGAATGAACGACACGCTGAAGTCCACCAGCGTAGCTACCTGTGCCGACAGCTGTGCCTTGCAGAATGTCCACACCTCGCGCCTCAGCCTTCCCATCCTGTTACCAGAATTATGATGCCTAACACAAGTGCAGAATAGACGCCTGCCAGTATGTCGTCTGCCATCACCCAAAAAGCACCATGACGCCGGTCGAGCGACCTGATGCCCAGCGGTTTGACAATGTCAAAGAAGCGAAACAACACCAAGGCTGCCAGCGCCGACTGCCAGCCAGAAGCCAGCAGAAGCGGTATCCATACGCCTACCATCTCATCCACTACCACGCGCTGAGGATCTTCTCCCCAGAAAGGCTCCAGCCGGGCCGTTGCCCATGTGCCCAGCATAGTAAACAAGACGACAAGTGTACCGACGACAGCTACCAGTCCCCATCCCTGCAACCAGACATGAAGACAAAGCCACATAGCCGTGGCTACCACTGCCCCCGCCGTCCCCGGCCCTAACGGCCAGAATCCGGCTCCAAATCCCGTACCGACAATCACGGGCAATTTTGGTGGACGCTCCATATAAAATGCAAAATTAGCTTTTTTTTTCGAAAAGTCCTTGAGATTTGTTTAAAAAAAACATAAAAGCGCCAAAAAGTTTCCAATACAGAGCTTTTTATTTCAGAACTATTCATTACCTTTGCACTCACTTCAATTTTTTTTGTTAAAAGAATAAACAGATCATACAGTGAAACGTTCCATCATTGCCTTCCTGCTTGTGTTTTTGGTGCAAACGGTTATGGCACAGATAACGGGAGAAATCATAGACGATAAAAGCGGGCTTCCAGTACCTTACGCCAGTGCCATCTATCGCGGCAACAAAGTAGCCGTGGCCAGCGACGAAGAAGGCAAGTTCACCATTGAACGCCACCAAGGCTGGCGCCTTACCGTCAGCTCAGTGGGTTATATTCCGCAAGTTATCAACATCACCCGGCAGACGCCCGACCATATCGTAGTGAGGCTCAAAGCCGATACACAGCAGCTCAGCGAGGTGAGCGTGAAGTCAAAGCGCAAGTCGAAGTACAGCAGGAAGGACAACCCTGCCGTAGAGCTGATGAAGAAGGTCATTGCTGCAAAGAAACGGACTGAGCTGAAAAACCACGATTTCTACCAGTACAATAATTATCAGAAAATCACACTGGCCCTGAACGACCTTACTGAGCCCGACCTCAACTCCAGGATGTTCCACAAACACCAGTGGCTGCTGAATCAGATTGAGGTGTGCCAATACAACCAGAAGCTCATCCTGCCGATGAGCGTCGAGGAAACCGTCGCACAGAAAATATACAGAAAGGATCCGCACGCCGAGAAGAGCATTATCAAGGGGCAAAACTCCACAGGCATCAACGACCTGTTCCAGACGGGCGACATCCTGAATAGCGTGCTCAAGGACGTTTTTACTGACATCGACATCTACGAGGACAACGTGCGTCTCTTCCAGTATCCCTTCACCAGCCCCATCGGCAAGGATGCCATACAGTTCTACCGTTTCTACATCAGCGACACGCTCTATGTGGGCAGCGACAAGTGCATCATGCTCGACTTCATACCGAACAATCCGCAGGACTTCGGCTTCAGGGGACAAATCTACATTCTAGCCGATAGCAGCTATCAGGTGAAGCGCTGCGAGCTGACAATTCCCAAGACCAGCGACGTGAACTGGGTGGAGAACATGAAATGTCTTCAAGAGTTCACACAGCTGGAGAACGGCGAGTGGGTGCTCACTGTCGACGACATGTTCGTGGAGCTGATGGCAGCCAAGTTCTTCTCGAAATTCATTGTCATCAGGACAACACGCCGCACAGACTTCTCCTTCGAAGAGATTCCCAACTCGCTATTACGCGGCAGGAAAAGTGTGTTGAAAGACGCCTATGCCGAGATGCAAGACGACGACTTCTGGAATCAGTACCGTCAGGTGGAGCTGACCAAGAGCGAAAGCAGCATCGACCAGCTCATCAAGCACATGGAGGAGCTGAAGGGCTTCAAGTATATCCTCTTCGGACTGAAAGCGCTCATAGAGAATTTCGTCGAAACGGGTTCGAAAGAACACCCCAGCAAAATTGACATAGGCCCTGTGAACACCATTGTGTCGCAGAACTTCTACGACGACATCCGTTTCCGAGCCAGTGCACAGACAACAGCCAACCTACATCCGCATCTCTTCCTGAAAGGATATGTGGCACGCGGTATTGCCTCGCACCAGAATTACTACGACGCCGAGGCCATCTGGGCGTTCAACCGGCCGGGCTATCTGCCGCGAGAATTCCCCAGGCAGACCATCAGCTTCCAGTCCATGCGCGACGTGGCGCTGCCCAGCGACAAGTTCATCCAGACCGACAAGGACAACATGTTTACTTCGGTCAAGGTGACTGAAATCGACAAGATGTTCCTCTACAACCGGCAGGCCTTCAACTTCGACTTCGAGCAGGAATGGGGCTTCAAGGTGTTCGCCGAGGCCAAGACCGAGCGTGTGGCGCCCGTAGGCAACATCGAGCTGAAACCGCTCAACGCTGAGACGCCCCTCAACCACATACGCTACACCGAAGGCACCGTGGGCATCCGCTACGCGCCCGGTGAGACCTTCATCAACACGAAGCAGCATCGCTGGCCCCTCAACCTTGAGGCACCCGTGTTCCGCCTGCAGCACACCATGGGCTTCAACGGCGTGCTGGGTGGACAGTACAACTACAACTTCACTGAGGGTGAGTTCTACAAACGCGCGTGGCTGCCCATGAACTGGGGAAAGATTGACACCCGCCTGAAGTTCGGTGCCCAGTGGAACCGCGTGCCCTACCCGTTGCTTATCATGCCCGTTGCCAACCTGGGCTACATCCTCGAGGACCAGACCTTCAACCTCATCAACAACATGGAGTTCCTCAACGACCGCTACGCCTCGCTCATGATTGACTGGGACCTCAACGGCAAGGTGTTCAACCGCATACCGCTGCTGCGAAAGCTGAAGTGGAGAGAATGGCTGTCGGTGAAGTGTCTCTGGGGCCAGTTGACCGACAAAAACAATCCTTTCCTGACCGAGAACGCAGGCAACAGCATCCTGATGGATTTTCCTGAAGGCTCGCACGTCATGAATTCAAAGACACCATATATTGAGGCTTCCTTCGGCATACATAACATTTTAAAACTGCTGCACGTGGAGTATGTGCGACGCCTGAACTACCTTGATGGCGAATACCGTTCATCAGCCAACAAGCAGGGCGTGCGCTTCATGATACGCACTACGTTCTAAAAAAAGTACGTAAACGTTTGCGTAATTCGTTTTTTTTGCGTACTTTTGTCGGCAAATTGTCAGAGAACGCAAAGATGAAACAGCAGCGCAGAACGTCATTGAAAGACATTGCCCAGCAACTAGGCGTAAGCATCGCCACGGTTAGCCGCGCCTTGCACGGCAGTCCTGAAATCGGGCAGGAGATGCAGCAGAGGGTGCAGGCACTGGCCAAGGAGCTGAACTATCGTCCTAACCCCTTTGCCCAGAGCCTGCGTAAAGAGGCACCAAAAGTCATCGGTGTCGTCGTGCCCAACCTTGTCACACATTATTACGCCTCCGTGCTCGACGGCATTGAGGCCGAGGCCACCCGCGCAGGCTATAGCGTCATCAGTGCCAATAGCCATGAGAGCAAAGAGGCTGAGGCTCGCATCGTCGACAACTTCAACTCGCTGCACGTAGAGGGCATCATCGCCTGCCTGGCGCAGGACACCACCACATACGAGCACTTTGAGGAGATTCAGCGCATGGGCATTCCTTTGGTTTTCTTCGGCCGCACCTGCCTCACCGATACGTTCAGCACCGTCACTGCAAACGGCGACGAGGCAGCACAGCAGGCCACGCAGCACCTCATCGACACGGGCTCGCGCCGCATCGCCTTCATCGGCGGACCACAGCACCTCGACATGGTGCGGCGACGCAAACACGGCTACTTAGAGGCGCTGCGCGAAAGCAGGATTCCTATTGACAGAAACATCGTTGTATGTGACCGCATCGACTATGACTTGGCCCTGAAGAACACGTTGCAGCTCCTGCAGAGCGACAACCGCCCCGATGCTATCCTGGCTTTCAACGACATCATCACCTTTGCGGCCTTCACGGCCATCAAGCAGCTGGGACTGGCTATTCCGAAGGACGTGGCGCTCATCGGATTCACCGATGATGAGCACGCCTGCTACGTCACGCCGCAGCTGTCAGCTATTGTCGACCAGTCGGCGCTCATGGGGCAGCGTGCCTGCCAACTGCTGCTGCGCCACATCGGCGGCGACCAGCGTGTCTACCGCGAGATAGTTCCTCAGCAGCTTGTCATCCGCCAGACATCTGCAAAAAATTCGGGATAGGAGAGAACACCATCAATCGTCCGAAAAAGAGTCAGAAGGTTTCGGACAAAAATCCGAAGCGGTCGGACAAAAATCCGAAGCGGTCGGACAAAAATCCGAAGCGGTCGGACAAAAATCGTGCTGTGCGGTTGAAAAAACCTGAATCCGTCGCGATATAGGTTAGTTGTCAGCCCCGACGGGGCGACGGAATACAGGCAGGGGCAGCGCCCCTGTATGTGGAAACCCACCACCGACAAGCCCCGACGGGGCGGCAGACTATTCCGTCGCCCCGTCGGGGCT
>JAILAA010000113.1 GCA_024681875.1 Prevotella sp. | reverse complement strand
AGCGATGGTCAGAGATCGAGTGAAATACAACCCCGACAACGTGTATGGAACGAGTAACGAGGTGAGCTTAGCTCCTCAAGTGTTAAATATATAGTTAAATATCTATCAATGTTTGGAATTTAGCATAGAATGCGGTTCTGTCCTTCATATTAAGAGTTATGCGTTTGCAGTAAGAATCACCAAGATGTTCTTACACTTTACCGAGAATGACTGGAAATTACAAGTTATTTACAAGCAGACACTTCGTTCAGGCACATCCATCTCAGCTAACGTACATGAGTCTGAATTCGCACAGAGCCCTTCTGACTTCGCTTCAAAACTACAAATTGCTCTTAAAGAAGCTAATGAGACCATGAATTGGCTTAACCTGCTACATGATACTGGAATCCTATCTGATTCTGCTTTTGAAAGCATGATGACAGATTGCAGCGAGTTGATAGCCTTGTTGATATCATCAATAAAAACCACAAAAAAGAACATTAACAAATAATAGAATGAAAGTCAAGGAAGGCGGTATCAAATTCTTCATCCAAAGACAAGGAACGCGGTAGCAAATTCTTCATTCTTCATTCTTCATTCTTCATTTAATAGTTATGAAACAGAAACCTGATTTGTCTTTTTGGAAGCTCTGGAACCTGAGCTTCGGATTCTTCGGCGTTCAGATAGCCTACGCCCTGCAGAGTGCCAACATCTCATCCATCTTCCGCACGCTCGGCGCTGACCCCCACTCGCTGAGCTTCTTTTGGATTTTGCCCCCGCTAATGGGCATGATTGTGCAGCCCATCGTGGGAACACTCAGCGACAGGACGTGGACACGCTTCGGCCGACGCATCCCCTACCTCTTCGTCGGAGCCTTCGCTGCCGTCGCCGTGATGTGCCTGCTGCCCAACAGCGGCTCCTTCGGCATGTCGGTCAGCATGGCCCTCATCTTCGGACTCTTCGCCCTGATGCTGCTCGACACCAGCATCAATATGGCCATGCAGCCGTTTAAGATGATGGTGGGCGACATGGTGAACGAGAAGCAGAAAGGCAAGGCCTACAGCATCCAGTCGTTCCTGTGCAACGCCGGTAGCGTGGCAGGTTTCATCTTCCCCTTCCTCTTCACCTGGCTCGGCGTGAAGAACGTGGCAGAGAAAGGCGTCGTGCCCGACAGCGTCATCTGGTCGTTCTACGTTGGCGCCGCTATCCTGCTACTCTGCGTGCTCTACACCACGATGAAGGTGAAAGAGTGGCCGCCGAAGGAGTATGCCGAATACAACCCGCAGCCCGAGGAGAAAGAGGGCAAGGCCAACTGGCTCACCCTGCTGCGCAACGCCCCGCAAGCCTTCTGGCGCGTGTCGCTCGTGCAGTTCTTCTGCTGGGCAGCCTTCCTCTATATGTGGTCCTATGTGGTCGACGCCGTTTCGCTCACCGTTTGGGACACCGATGCTCCCGAGAGCGAGGCCTATCAGACGGCACGCAACTGGACGGGCGTGCTCTATGCCATACAGGCCATGGGCAGCGTGGCATGGGCCGTGGTCATTGCGCGCTTCTCTGATATGAAGAAAGCCTATTCCCTCAGTCTGATGCTCGGTGCCGTCGGCTTTGCCCTCGTGCCCTTCTGCCACGACCAGTACCTGCAAATATTGCCCTTCCTCTTGATCGGCTGTGCCTGGGCCGCCATGCTGGCCTGCCCGTTTACGCTGGTCACCAACGCCCTGCAGGGCTACGGCCACATGGGCGCCTACCTTGGACTGTTCAACTGCGCCATCTGCCTGCCGCAGATCGTGGCTGCCGCCTGTGGCGGACTCGTCTTCAAGCTTGTGGGCGGCACGCAGACGGCGATGATGTTCGTGGCCTGCACATTACTTATTATTGGCTCTGCCTGCGTCTTTGCCATTCAGACAAATAGACATCAAGACAATTAGACATTTAGACAAGTATGGAACAAACTTCTTTCTATGAGATTTGCGGTTGGATAGCCAGTGTCACCATGATACTCGGCTATCTGCCCCAGGCCATCCACACCATCCGCACACGCGAGACCGACGGCATCGCCCTGCCCACCTTCCTGATGATGGGCATCGGCGGCATGTGTTTCATGTTGCAGGGCCTGTTGCACAAGCCCGACATCCTCTGGGCGCTATTCATCACCAACCTCGTCACCACTACAAGCAGCCTCATTGTCTTCGCCATCAAGGTCTACAACGACTACTTCAAGAAGAAATGAGTCGCGGGCGAATCGCTAGTCGGTTCGCCCGCTGCTGATTTACTAACACTTTATCACGGTTAGCTGTTTTCTCCGCAAACGGCAAAAGGTCACCCTCTTTGACAAGGTCTATAGCGTCATTACATCTGTTAATGTCTGACGTTGATGTCTATCTCTTGCCTTGTGCGAGAGTCATATTGGTTGTCGCGAGTCTTGTAGTTGCCAGGACGGCCGTCGACGGTGATGCGAAGAATGCGCTTACCCTTCTTCAGATAGTCGAAGCGGGGGTCAATGAGACGGTCACAATTGTATTTGCGTGAAGCCTCAGTTTCGGCAAGACGTTGTGCTTCGGCAAGTGTTAACTTGAAGAGTTTCTGCTTGCCCTCAGGTGTGGAGATGTCTATTGTGTAGGTGATGCGGTCGCCAACAGGCACCAAGTCGTAGCTGTTGTAGCTCATACCTCGGGCATCTACGCCCATATTTGTGGAATAGCCGCCAGCACCGGTGCGTGTGCTACCGCAAGAGCAGATTGTCAATATAGATGTGGCTGCGAAAGCTAGCAGGAATAATAATTTTTTCATAATCCAAATATCGTTTTAGAAGTTATAACGTAGTCCAAGGCCAATCGTGTGATTACCCATGGTACGGTCGCTCAACAAGTCTGCTCCAAGTGAAAGGAAAGAATTGTTAGAGATAGGAATGTCGTATTGGTAAAGGGTAGAATAAACCCATCTGTTTTCATTTTTCTTTTGCTGATTTTTGGCGATAAGATTAAAAGCGAGTGCCCATGCAGCTCCTCCTGCAATAGCCAATGCACCTGCATTAGTGTAATCATCCGATTCATTATGTCCACTACCCTCTTGATAAATTGCAATACCGGCTGCACATATCAAACCTCCACCAATCCATCCAATCAATTTATATGTTTTTGGTTTTTTCATAATGGGTTCATTCATATTGTAATCCAGTTTCAGCAATGCTCTGTCGTTCAACTGCTGACTCCCATCATTCTGATTATTTGGCGTATAAAGATTTGTTGCTTCAGAAAAACTCTCCTTTTTGCCGCTCTCGTAGTTGATGGCGGAGGCAAGTGACTTATCCATGACATAGTTGGAACCATTGAGGTCACTCCATTTCTTATAGGTAATCTCGTTGGCAGAGCCTTCCACGACGCGACAGACGATGGTCGAGCCGTCCTTCTTTACAATCACGTCCTGCGCTGAGACGCTGGCTGAGCACAGGAGCAACAAAAAGACTAATAGTTGTTTCATTTTACTTGCTTTTTAGGTTGTTAATACTATTCCGTCCGGTAGGAGAAGTTGCACTAAACCTGTGAGAACAAGAAAAGCGCAGGTCTTCACCATACGCACCTCAGGTCTGCGACAACCCTCAATCATCTATGGGAGAACCTGCGCTTATGCGCAAGCCTCTTGATGATTGATTTTGCCCGTTCACTTTCGAGGTCGCAGTTCGAGGTGCGAATGAGCAAATAAAATGTCGTGTATCCGAAGAAACACGGTGCAAACTTACATAAAATTTTTGAAACGAAAAACCTTTTGAGCGAAAAAAATGAAAACATATAGGAATTAATTTGGAAATTTATTTGGAAGGCAATAGAAAAATGCAGGGCAAATTAATTCGTGTGGTTGAAAAAAACTGAATCCGTCGCGATATAGGTTAGTTGTCAGCCCCGACGGGGCGACGGAATACAGGCAGGGGCAGCGCCCCTGTATGTGGAAACCCACCACCGACAAGCCCCGACGGGGCGGCAGACTATTCCGTCGCCCCGTCGGGGCT
>JAILAA010000105.1 GCA_024681875.1 Prevotella sp. | reverse complement strand
GGGCAGGCCTTGATGGTCTTTGTGCCCGTGTACTTTGTCATTTTAAGCATTTTGGTTTGAATTTTGATTGTTATTACTTGCCATTGCTGGCGTTATCTTTCCATGCCAAGGGATTGTGACTGGCCATAATGCCAGGACGTTCAAATTCTAAATTTGAGCTGAATACAATCATGTATTGTGCCCAGTCGTCTTTGTCTTCCTTCCGAAGTGCATTCTTCAGTTCTCCGAAGGTAGCCGTTATGTAACGCTGTCCTGTGGTAATGTCGCTGATGTTTACAAAGGACTCCAGCTTGTCGTCGACGCAGCCAGTAAACCGAGTGTAGATGCTGGCCGACCCGTCATTACGGTGCCTGACGAGCACGATACCGAAGATATAATCGTCTTCATTATGCTTGTCAAGTTCCAATATGACATCGGCAACGGTGTTAGGAATTACGCCTATGGTTTTTTCGTACTCCTCGCACTGTAGCGCGTCGTTAAAGCGCCGGCCATCTTTTGCCACGTATGTTACTTCTGCCTCCATGCTTTCAGTCTGCGTTTTTGGCGTACTCGAACACGTCAACGACGGGGGTCTCGCTGACGGCGCTGATGACATAGTCAATCATGGTGCCGCCCATGATCTCGTCGATGTTACGGCGGGCGTTCTCGAGTGAACTGCCCTGGACGAGGTAATAGACGTTGGTCTTCTTCTCCTTTTCGGTCTTCTCGTCGATGGTGATGAACTGGAGCTTGGACTTGTACCACTTGTCGGCCATGTCGTCGTCGGAGAAGAAAATCTCCTTGAATACGGCACGGTCAATCTCCCAGACCTCGAACTCTCCATTGATGTACGAGGACATCTCCTCGATGATACGGGCCTCAGCCTCGGTGAAACTGAGGGCATCGACTACGTGCTGTTCTGTCACTCGCTTCTGGAGTCCGTCCTCCATGGTTTTCTCGTAGCGGATTTTGCAGAGAAACCAGATTGCTGTTCTACTTCTCATAATTACACTATTGTTTAAAATTTTTGTAGGTATTCTGCACAACGGAAGCCCTTGCGAGGTGTGAAGTCCTCGAAGTTGTGGGCCACGAAGTGTGCTTTCTTGTTCACCCAGTTGGCCATGTCCTTCTGCCATTGCGGTATCTGCTGGTGAGGATTGTACGGGTCGCGGTATGGCTGAGCGTAAGCATATATCCAGTTGCCTTTCTTGTTTTGTCTGGCATCCTGCAGGCGCATCCACCAGTGATAGATACGGTTGTAGCACTCCCAGAAGTTATCGTTCAGCATGGTGTATAGGAAGTACTCACCCGTGAATCCATAGCTGTTGATGAGGCTCATGGCACGCTCACACTCGTCAATCTGTGCCGGTGTGTCGCAGCCGAAGCGGATGCGGTTCTTGTCGAGCCACTTGACCTGTGCCAGCTTACGGGCAAAGCTGTTGTCTACCAGGCGGGCATCCAGAGCCTGGTTGAAGTCGACACGGTAGCCACGGGCGATGATCTTGTCAAGCTGCTCATGGGCATAGTCGCCAGCAGCAAGGAAATTGTTATCCATCAGCACCAGCTTGTGACGGCCCTCAATGGCTATCTGGTCAACATCCATGTACGGACGGATGGCACCCTCCTTCGTCGGCACCACACACCAACGGCACTTGTTGGGACAGCCTCGGGTAAGGAAGCCGTAGGCATAGTCCTTCGGCACGTTCGGATAGATGGAGTAGTCGGGCTGACAGAGGTCGATGCCAGGCAGCAGGCAAATGTCATATTGGTAGATAACATGTGTTCTCTGTCCGTTGAGTTCTATATGATATTCGTGACTATCAGTCCTGCCCATGTAACCAGTGCCACCGCATATAACTCTCCATGCGTTACGAATGACGTAGGGATAGTCGGGTGAGAAGTTGAACACCTTCGACATGTATACCAGGTCGTAATGCTCGCAGAATGGACTGTACCATTCCACTGTGTCGCCTTTCATCCTGAACCAGCGTGCAATCTTACCCAGGGCGATATTGGGATATATCGTCGCGCCCCACTTCTTCTTGGCGGCATGGCCGTCTACGTCAATCAGTCCGATACGCATAGTCGTTACTGTTTCCTGTTGATGATACGCTGGAGCTTGTCGCGGTCACGCCGGATGGCTTCTTGCTGGAGTCCTTTATGCACTGTGCTTACACTGTCGCTGACCGTCTTGGGCACGGTGTTGACCCACTGGCTGACAACCTGCCTGAACTCGTCGAGGCTTCTCACTACGACATATTCATAGTGTGCAGCAGAGAACATCAGGCAGAAATCCTGCTGGCTCCGGGACAGTCTGCCCTTCTCTGTCTTCATCTCTATGCCAAGGCCTGCCATCAGAACGCCTTGACTGAACGAGGGCAGGAACAGGAGCAGGTCGGGTATGCCCGGCACGGTGCCTTCTGCCTTGTGGATGGCTCCCGTGATCCGGTTGCCGTTGCCCTCGTTGGCTGGATGGGTGAGCAGCATGGCATAATGAGGGTACTGCATGCGGAACCATGCGACGCACTGCTGCTGTAGTTTACTCTCTTCGTGATTCATATCTCATTCGTTGTTTGGTTTCCATTCAATGTTAAGCTCTGACATCTCGCCGTTGGCGTAGGCGGCTCTGAGCAGTTCCTGGCCTCTTGCGGTCGGGCGTTGCTGCTCGGCGGCAATCCAGCTGAGGAGCAGCTGGCGGCGCTTGTCGGAG
>JAILAA010000101.1 GCA_024681875.1 Prevotella sp. | reverse complement strand
CCGAGGTTGCGGATGCGTCCGGCCTCGCGCTCAGCCATGAGGAAGTCCATGATACCATTGTCGATATAGCGCTTGTTGAACTCCTCCATGCTGCCGCCTATGGAGTGCAGGAGGTAGTAGTCGAGGTAGTCGACCTGCAGCTCGCTCATCGAGTCGTGGTACATCTTCTTGGCGCCCTCAGCCGACTGGAAGTCGGGGCTGAAGTTCGACAGCTTGGTGGCCACGAAGAAGTCCTTGCGCTTGTCCTTGTGACGGGCCAAGGCGATGCCTGTGCAGCGCTCGGAGAGACCTCGGCAGTAAACGGGTGACGTGTCGAAGTAGTTCACGCCGTGCTCTATGGCATAGTCTATCTGGCGGTTGATCATGTCTTGGTCAAACTCCTCGGTGCCTTCCTTCATGGGCAGGCGCATCATGCCGTAGCCTAAGAGCGACACTTTGTCGCCCGTCGTGGGGTTGATCCTGTAGGTCATCTTGCCTACGGGCGGCTCCACCTGGTTATTGTAATCATCGGTAGCAGCGTCGGTGCTCTTCTTTCCGGCACAGGCGGCAACAGCTGCTGCGGCTCCGGCTCCTATTACTCTCAGGAAGGAGCGGCGCGATATAGTGTTTGTATTCTTCATGGCTCAAATGTGTTTATGTACTTCGTGACCTTCTACGTGAATGGCAGAGAGAGGACGGACGGGGCAGACATACTCGCAGGCGCCGCAACCTATGCAGGCAGCCTCGTTGATAGCGGGAACGTAGGGCGACAGGTCGTCGTTGGGATCAGAGGGCACCATTTCTATGGCACCTGTTGGGCAATGACGCTCGCAGTTGCCACATTCGTCCTTGCCCTGAGCCGAGATACACTCGCTGACCGTCACTACGGCGTGGCCTATCTGTATGCTCGACTTCTCGGCCTTGTCGATGGGTAGGATAGCGCCGGCAGGACATACCTCAGAGCAAATCGTGCACTCAGGGCGACAGTAACCTTTTTCGTAGCTCATCACGGGCTGCATCAGACTCATCAAGTCGGTGGAGGGGAGCAGCACGTTGTTAGGACATTTCGTCACGCAGAGCTGACAACCTGTGCAATGCTTCTCCATATTCTGCAATGAGAGCGAGCCTGGAGGCGTCAGCGGCGTCACACGGCCAGGGGCCTGCTTCGCCGTGATGGGAGCCAGGCCGCCGTCCACCAGCTTCTTCTGGGCCAGCGCCGTCGTAGCGATAGCCGAGGCGAGGAGGAAGGAGCGCCGGCTGGCATCTGTAGGACTAGTAGGGCTAGTTTGGCTAGTACTACTAGTCTGGCTAGCAGGGCTAGTCTGGCTAGCAGAGCTAGTATATTTTAGTGCTCCGAACTTGCAGCTCTTGATGCAGTCGCCACACACCACACAGCGTGAGTAGTCGACGGTGTGCGTCTTGAAATCGATGCATGAGGCCTTGCAGTTCTTTGTACAGAGCGAGCAGTTCTTGCATTTGTCAGCATCAAAGTGGATTTTCAGCAGCGAATAGCGCGACAACAGCGACAAAACGGTGCCTACGGGGCAGACTGTGTTGCAATACGTGCGGCCATTGCGCCAAGCTAAGATGAACAGGATGACTATCGTTGCAATGGCAATGATGAGCACGGGCAGTGACTTCATCCACACATCGACGCTGTAGAACGTGTAGCTGTCGGCTCTTTCGGCAATGCCTGCCAGCACATTGTTGCCCAGCATGTAGAGCGGCTGGAAGATGCTGGACATGATGCGACCGAAAGCGCTGTAGGGCGCCAAGAGCTGTACGATGCTGCCAATGCCTGCTATGAAGGCAATAATGAAGATGGCCAAGAAAGGGTAGCGCAGCCATTTCAATTCCTTCGAGTATGTGTAGCGGTTTTTCTTCGCCTTCTTTCCAAACCATCCGAAGATGTCTTGCAGGATGCCTAACGGACAGATGACGGAGCAGTAGATGCGTCCGAAGACGAGTGTCAGTGCAACAAGCACGACAATGACTACCACGTTCAGGGCCAGTACGGCTTCCAAGGCCTGCGCCTTTGCCATCCAGCCTAACCACGTATGTGCCGTGCCTGTGAAGTCTAAGAAAAGGAACGTCAGGCCCAAAAGGAAGATGGTGGCCAGTGCGATTCTAATTTTTCTAAGCATAGTTTATGAGTTGGTTTTTGATTTGGGGACAATGAGGATGCTCACTTCGTAGAGCAACCAGATAGGAAGAGAGACAACCATGAGGGTGAAGATGTCGGTAGTGGGCGTAATGATGGCGGCCACTAAAAGGATGGCCACAATAGCGTGACGCCGGTAGCGTCGCATCAGCGTGCCGGAGAGCAGGTGCATCCGCCCTAACAGGGCACAGACAACTGGCAGTTCGAACACTACGCCGATGACCAGACACATGGAGATGAGCGTATCGATGTAGGACTGTAGTGTCAGCATGTTCTCAACGTCTTCGCTCACCTGATAGGTTCCTAAGAATCTGACGGTGAGCGGAAAGATGATAAAATAGCAGACAAGGGTTCCCAAAAGAAACATGATGTAAGAGGAACCAACAATCTTGTAGGCGGCGCGCCGCTCGTTCCGGTAGAGGCCAGGCGACACAAAACTGAACAGCTGATAGAGCACGTAGGGCGAGGCAAAGAGCAGGCCTGCGTAGGCCGCAGTGCGCATGTGGGTCATAAACTGTTCCGTCAGCCCTGTGTTGATAAGATGGATAGAGAAGTCTGGACTGCCCATCAGCCTAAACGTAATGAATTGGCTCGTCGTCGGGGCCAATACCACAGCAAAGAGCCAGTCCTTCATGCAGAACGCCACAACGGCAAAGCCCACGACGACAACGAGTGAGCGGATGATGGTCCACCTGAGCACGTCGAGATGCTCCCAGAATGTGGCTGTCTGCTCACTCATCCTTGTTTACTTCCTCATCGACTTCCTTCATGCCGTCTTTGAAGCTCTTTACGCCTTTGCCCAGGCCTTTCATCAGCTCTGGAATCTTGGCGCCGCCGAACAACAGCAGCACCACCAGCGCAATGAGCAGAATCTCCTGACCACCGAGGCCGAAGAGAAGCAATGTCTTGAGTGCAATCATAATAGTCTGTTATTTTTAAAATCCTGCACTTCCTTGGGAAATGCAGGATTTCGCATATAAAATAAGGAATGTCTTAGCAGAGCCTGCGCGAGCCGTCGCCGATGACGACGTCGTAGACCTTCGGCTCGTGGCCGTACTTGGCAGCGAACTTCTGCTTGGCATCGGCAATGAACTTGTCGTAGAGGTCGGCACGCACCAGGTTGATAGTGCATCCGCCAAAGCCACCGCCCATGATGCGGCTGCCGGTGACGCCGTTCTCCTTGGCAATGTCGTTGAGGTAGTCGAGCTCTTCGCAGCTCACTTCATACTCCTTCGACAGGCCGTAGTGGGTCTCGTACATCTTCTGACCAACAGTCTCGTAGTCGCCAGCGATGAGGGCATCGCAGACAGCCAGCACGCGGTCTTTCTCGCCCAGGACGAAGTGAGCACGGCTATAGTCCTCTTCGCCTACCTCGGCACGAACCTCTTCGAGCTGCTCCCATGTGCAGTCGCGCAGGGTCTCGAACTTGCCTTCGGGATGTTTGGCGGCAATGTGCTTCACCACGTTCTCGCAGCTATTGCGGCGGTCGTTGTAGGGTGAGCCGGCCAGCTCATGCTTCACCACTGAGTCGAGCAGTACCAGACGGTAGCCATCGGGCTTGAAGGGGAAATACTCGAACTCACGGCTGCGGCAGTCGAGGCGCATCAGACAGCCAGCCTTGCCGAATACAGAGGCAAACTGGTCCATGATGCCGCAGTTCACACCGCAGTAGTTGTGCTCGGTTGCCTGTCCGGCCAGCACCATATCCCACTGAGAGACCTTGTTCTCGCCGAAGATGTCGTTCAGACCACAGGCGAAGCAGCTCTCCATAGCGGCTGAGGAAGACATGCCGGCACCGAGGGGCACATCACCGGCGAAGGCAATGTTGAAGCCCTTCACAGGTACGCCTAGCTTCTGCATCTCCTTAGAGATACCGTAGATGTAGCGGGCCCAAGAAGCGCGGGGGCCTGCGGGGTCGTCGAGGTGGAAGTCCACGCGATCCTTCAGGTCAATGGCATAAGCCATCACGGTGTCTTCAGTGCCATTAGCACGCATCTCTGCCATGATACCCTTGTCCACTGCACCGGGGAACACGAAGCCTCCGTTATAGTCGGTGTGCTCACCAATCAGGTTAATACGTCCGGGTGATGCATACACGTTACCCGTCTTTCCGTCAAAGTGCTTGATGAAGCGACTTCTTACAAATTCAATGTCCATCATAATGATTTGCGATTTACAGATTTACAATTTACTATTTTGTTAGTCAACTTTTATATCTTTGTTTACGTTCTTGCAGCCGATGAGGGCGTAGAACAAGATGTAGGCAACCATAGCCACCTGTAGCCAGTAGCTGGTGATAGCACCGCTGGACTTAGCGATGATGTCCTGCAGCCAAGGCATCAGGCCACCGCCTACCACCATCATCATAAAGATGCCGGAAGCAGCTTCAGTGTACTTGCCGAGACCTTCTACCGAGAGGTTGAAAATGCCGCCCCACATAATGGAGGTGCAAAGACCGCAAGCGGCAATGAAGAACACCTTCATGGGTACATCATGCCCACTGATGGCAATGGAAACGCTCTCAGGCAGGAGGATGGCGATGAGCAACAGCACAATGGCTACCGAGGACACACAGGTCATCTGCGTCTTCGTACTTACCTTTCCAGAAATGAGGGTAGACGAGAAACGGCCGATGAGCATCATAAACCAATAGCTGGCTGCAAGTGTTCCGCCAAGAGCTGCTGAACCGTCAAATCCCATCTTAGTGACGTAGAAATTCAGCTCCATGGGGATGCCAATTTCAACACCGACATAGAAGAAGATGGCGATGACACCCAGAATAAGGTGACGGAAGCGCAGGGCGCCCTTCATGGAATCCATGATTGACTCGCTCTTGCCAACATTCGGCTCAGGAATTTGCACACGGCTGATGATGACGAATGAGATGGCGAAGACTGCCATACCGATGAACAGCAGAGGCGAGACATCGGTCATCGACGTTTTCTCTGTAACGGTACCGACGAGCACACCGGCAAGTAGCGGGGTGAGCGTGGCTGTCAGCGAGTTCAGGGTTCCGCCAATCTGGATGAGCTGGTTACCCTTGTTGCCGCCGCCGCCAAGCAGGTTGAGCATAGGGTTAACTACGGTATTCAGCATACAAACGCAGAAACCGCAGACGAGGGCACCAAGAAGATAAATGTAAAGGTTCAGGGCAATGGGCTGACCATTGATCTCGTTGACTTTGATGTCGTCTCCATAAACGCTGGAGAGGTACTGAAGAGCCAAACCGACAATACCAACGATAAGTGCTGCAAGGGCAGTCTTCTTATAACCGATTTTCTTCAGAAGCATACCAGAGGGAATACCCATGAACAGGTAGGCCGTGAAGTTCATCAGATTACCCCAAGAAGCAGCAAAGTCATACTTGAAGCCCCAGATGTTTCCAAAGGGTGCACCCATGTTGGTGACGAAGCTGATCATCGCGAAGATGAAGCACATGGTGATGATGGCCACCAACTGTGTGTTTTTTTTCTCTTGTGTCATAGTTATGCTGTTTTATTATTCTGTAATACCGAAACGATAGACGGTCTTCTGCTTGTAGCGGTGGTGCGGATTCAGCACTACGCTGGGGAAGTAAGGACGGTTGGGGCTGTCGGGGAAATGCTGGCACTCGAAACAGATGGCGCTGCGGCGACCGAAAGTGGCACCATGAATGCCCTTGTAGCCGTCGGCCCAGTTGTCGCTGTAGACCTGCACGCCAGGCTCGGTGGTGTAGACCTCAAGCACACGGCCGCTGACAGGCTCGGTGAGGCGGGCAGCGAAGCTTAGCTCACCCTCTTCCTTCTTGTTCAGTACAAAGCAGTGGTCATAGCCTGCGCCATGCTTGATCTGCTCGTCGTCGGCATCGATGTCCTGGCCAACGGGTTTCGGTGTGCGGAAGTCAAACGGAGTGCCTGCAACCTTCAGTATCTCGCCAGTGGGGATAGAAGTCGCATCAATGGGAATATAGAAGTCGGCATTCATTTCCATCACTTGATTCTCGATGGTGGGCGTAGGATCGGCAGTGCCTGCCAGTGAGAAGAAGGCGTGGTGTGTCAGATTGACGATGGTCTTCTTGTTTGTGGAGGCCATGTACTCGATAATAAGCTCGTTATCGTCGCTCCAGGTGAACTCTACAGTGACGTCCACCTCGCCGGTAAAGCCTTCTTCACCGTAGCTGCTGATGCGATGCAGAGCTAATGAACGTGGCCCCATCTGGCGGGCATCCCATACGCGGGCATGGAAACCGGTAGGACCACCGTGCAGGGCATTGGGACCGTTGTTGATGGCCAGCTGATACTCCTTGCCGTTCAGCGTAAACTGTCCGCGGCAGATGCGGTTGCCAAAGCGACCAATCAGCGTGGACAGGAATGGCTCTGGAGAATTGATGACTGACTGGATGTTGTCGTGGCCCTGGATGACATTGGCGACATTGCCGTCCTTGTCAGGCACCATGATGGAGCAGATGGCTCCGCCATAGTTGGTGATGGCCACTTCATAGCCTTTACGGTTACGCAGGATGTAGAGATCCGTCTTACGTCCATTGATAGTGGTCTGAAAGTCTTCTCGTTTCAGACCACAGAGATTCGCATTTTCTGTCATAGTCAATAATGATTAGATGTTTTTAGTTACAATCTAGTTGCAAAAATACAACAAAAAGCCGATACGCGCAAGCATATCGGCAAAAAAATGTTGTTAAAGATAACTAAATGCGTGATTTGAGGAAGTCGGCAACGACATAGTTGCTGCCTCCGACGAAGATGAAATCGTCGTTTTGGGCATCTTCCATGGCGGCGTCAAAAGCTTGCTTTACAGTGGGGTAGGCATTGCCCATGAGACCGAACTGCTCGCCGAATACTCTCAGTGAGTTCTCGGGGAAGGCGCGTTTCGTAGAACCTTTCGTCCAGTAATAGTGTGCTTCTTTGGGTAGTTGCGACATGATGGAATAGATGTCTTTGTCCTCAAGGATGCCGTAGACGATGCGCAGCTCATGGCATTTCTTCCGTTCTTCCTCCAGCTTCTTGCTCAGGTATTGCCATGCGCCAGGGTTATGGCCGATGTCACATACCACGGTGGGGCCTTCCTGCACCTTCTGCCAGCGGCCCTGCAAGCCCGTCAGCTTTGAGATGTTCATAAGAGCGGTATTCAGTTCGGTCACAATGTTCTGGAAGTTTCTCGAGTCTTCAATGGCACACAGGTAGCCCAGATTCATCAGCATAATGAGCGAATGGGCAATAGTGTTCATGTTCTTCTCCTGAAACTCTCCTAACAACTCACAACTGAATTCCATGCCGTAGGTGTTTCTGTATCGCTGTCCTGTGTCGCCAGGCTTGTTGGGTATGCGTGTGGTGATGGGCATGTCCTCGGCGAAAATGAGCTTTGCATGTTTGTCATTGGCGATGGCTTCGAAGACGGGGCGTGTCTCGGTTGTGGCCTCGCCGATGATGCAGGGCACCCCCTCCTTGATAATGCCACCCTTTTCGGCTGCTATCTCCTCAAGGGTGGCCCCCAGCATCTGTGTATGGTCTAGCGAAATATTGGTAATAATGCTGAGGATAGGGGTGATGATGTTAGTGGAGTCCATGCGTCCGCCAAGTCCCACCTCAATCACGGCAATGTCTACGTCCTGCTCGCTGAAGTATTTGAAGGCCATGGCTGTGGTAATCTCAAAGAAGGTGGGCTTCAGCGGTTCAAAGAACGGCTGCTCCGTTTCCACGAACTTCGTAACATAGTCTTCGCTGATGGGGTGCCCATTCACGCGTATACGCTCGCGGAAATCCACCAGGTGGGGTGAGGTGTAGAGGCCTACGCGGTAGCCGCATACCTGCAGCTGGGCTGCCAGCATGTGTGAGACCGAGCCTTTGCCGTTGGTACCGGCCACATGTATGGTGCGGAATTTTTGGTGCGGATGGGCGAAGTGCTCGTCGAGTGCCTTCATGGAGTCCATTCCCACTTTGTAGCCTGACGGCCCTTGCTTTTCGAAGTTGGCTGTTTGGTTGAACAGGTACTGTGTTGCTTCCTGGTAGGTCACTGCTGTTTACGATTTACTGATTTTCGATATACGGCTTAATCAAGAAAAGTAATTCTTGAAACGGCTGAAGATAGAATCCTTTGTCTGACGGTCGCCCTTGAAGTTGTCGCTGTCCTTGAAGGCTTCAATGGCTTTGCGTTCATCGCGCGACAGTGTCTTCGGCACATAGACGCTGATGTTCACCACCAGGTCGCCGCGCCCTGTTCCGTAGCCTTGCACGGCGGGCAGTCCTTTGCCGCGCAGACGCATAGTCTTGCCTGGCTGTGTGCCACTTTCTATCTTTACTTTCAGCGTCTTTCCGTCGATGGTCGGAATGTCGGTCTCGCCTCCAAGTGCTGCTGTAGGGAAATCAAGTAGTAGATTGTAAATCAGGTCGTTACCGTCTCGTACAAAAGTGCTATTATTCTCTTCTTCGATAAACACCTGAATGTCGCCGGCAATGCCGCCGTGCTGTCCGGCATTGCCTTTGCCCGGCACGTTGACGACCATGCCCTCGGCCACGCCGGCAGGGATTGTGATTTCCACCACTTCCTCGCCTTTCACCACGCCAGTGCCTTGACACTGTTTGCACTTGTTTTTGATGACCTGGCCTTCACCCTGGCACGTTGGACACACACCTTGTGTCTGCATCATGCCAAAGATGCTTTGCGTGGTGTGAGTGATTACGCCCGAACCGTGACACGTGGGGCACGTATCGCGTGAACTGCCGTCCTCGGCACCTGTGCCGTGACAGTGGTTGCAGGTGATGTCTTTGCGCACCTTGAACTTTTTCGTCACGCCTTGGTTGATTTCCTCAAGCGTCAGCCTTACTTTCAGGCGCAAGTCACTGCCTCGGTGCTGCTGTCTGCCTGAACGCCGTCCGAAGCCGCCGAAACCGTGGCCGCCGAAGATGTCGCCGAACATCGAGAAGATGTCGTCCATGTTCATGGATGCGCCGCCAAAACCTTCGAAACCTCCACCGCCTATAGGTCCGGAGAATCCGAACTGGTCATATTGCTGACGTTTCTGCGGGTCGTGCAGTACGTTGTAAGCCTCTGCGGCCTCTTTGAATTTTTCCTCGGCCTGCTTGTCGCCGGGGTTTCTGTCTGGGTGGTACTTGATGGCAATCTGTCGGTATGCCTTCTTGATTTCATCCTCAGAGGCGGTCTTGGCAACGCCCAGCACCTCGTAGTAGTCGCGTTTCTGTGCCATTATTGTCCTACTGCCACCTTAGCATGGCGAATTACTTTATCGTTTAGTTTATATCCAGTTGATAAACAGTCTATTACTTTTCCTTTCATTTCGTCTCCCATGCCAGGGACAAGGGCCTCGGCATCGTGCAGGTCAGTGTCGAAATCGGCGCCTTCGGTATCAATCTTGGCTACGCCCAGGCTCTCCAATGTCTTCATCATTTTGTTGTAGATGAGCTCCATGCCTTCTCTCAGTACTTGCGGGTCGTCGGTCTTGTCGCCGTTCTTCAAGGCGCGTTCCATGTCGTCCACAACGGGCAGTATGGCCTTGATGGTCTTCTCGCCGCCGTTGAGAATCAGTTCGGCGCGCTCTTTCAGCGTGCGCTTACGGTAGTTGTCGAATTCGGCCGCTTGCCTCAGGTATTTGTCCTTGAGCGATTCAATTTCTTCCAGCGCTACGTCTAATGGGTCGCGCTCTTCAGCAGTTTCGGCTTCATTTTCTTTTTCTGCTTCTTCCTTTCCTTCTTCCGAGGCAGGGGCCTCGCCCTCACTGGCGGGCTCGTCTTTCAGTTCCTCGTCGTCGATATTGATTTCTTGTTCTTTCATAATTACTGTATTTTTTTGTTTTCTATATACCCTCCAGCAAAAAACGTGCCGTATTATTACTATCTGCCAAATCGTCGGCTTTGTGCCATTTTTGTGGCGTAACCGATATTTTTCTTTCGCGACTTTTTCTAGACCGCGACGTGGTTTATATAAATCGCGACGTGGTTTATATAGTTTTCGACGTGATTTAGAAAAGTTGTGCGCGAACATTAATTTTATGGTAAAAACTCAAAATAGGATGGATTTATTTTGGAAGTTCGGAAATTCTTTGTATTTTTGTGCCTGCAAAAAACACTTTTAGTAATAATCTATAAAAACAAACAAAAAGCAAATGGCAAAAATCGTAACACTTGGCGAAATCATGCTTCGCCTTTCGCCTCAGGGCAATGACCGTTTTATCCAGAGTGAATCTTTCCGCATCATCCCTGGAGGTGGCGAGGCCAACGTGGCTATTTCGGTGGCTAATTATGGCCACGAGGCCTACTTCGTTTCTAAACTGCCGAAGCATGAGATAGGCCAGATTGCCGTCAATGCCCTGCGCCGCTATGGTGTCAGCACCGAGTTCGTGGCTCGCGGCGGCGACCGTGTGGGCTTGTACTACGCTGAAACAGGCGCTTCCATGCGTCCCTCGAAGGTCATTTACGACCGTGCCCACAGCAGTATTGCTGAGGCTGACCCCTCAGACTTCGACTTCGACAAGATTATGGAGGGCGCCCAGTGGTTCCACTGGAGCGGCATCACCCCCGCTATCAGCGACAAGGCTGCCGAGCTTACACGTTTGGCCTGCGAGGCTGCCAAGCGTCACGGTGTAACCGTCAGTGTAGACCTGAATTTCCGAAAGAAGCTGTGGACATCTGAAAAGGCCATCAGCATCATGCGCCCGCTGATGAAATATGTCGATGTGTGCATCGGCAATGAAGAGGATGCAGAGCTGTGTCTCGGCTTCAAGCCCGATGCTGACGTGGAAGGCGGACAGACCGACGCCAGCGGCTATGAGGGCATCTTCAAGCAGATGATGCAGGAGTTCGGCTTCAAATATGTCGTTTCCACGCTGCGCGAGAGCTACAGCGCCACGTTCAACGGCTGGAAAGCCCTGATTTACGACGGCAAGGAGTTCTACCAGAGCAAGCGCTATGAAATCAATCCCATCATCGACCGTGTGGGTGGTGGCGACTCGTTCTCCGGCGGTCTTATCCATGGTCTGCTGACAAAGGCCACTCAGGGCGAAGCCTTGGAGTTTGCCGTTGCAGCCAGCGCCCTGAAGCACACCATCAACGGCGACTTTAACCTCGTCTCTGTCGAGGAAGTGGAAGCTCTGGCTGGCGGTAATGCTAACGGGCGTGTGCAGCGCTGATTGGGTTGTCTTAAATCGTAATAACGTTATCTCGTAATATCGTAAGAAATGGCAAAATTCGATAAGCTGGCTGTGATGGCCAAGATAGGCGACACGGGCATGGTTCCCGTGTTCTATCATAAGGATTTGGAAACTTGCAAGAATGTGGTGAAAGCCTGCTACGAAGGTGGTGTGCGCGCATTCGAGTTTACTAACCGCGGTGATTTCGCTCACGAGATTTTCGGCGAGCTGGTGAAGTGGTCCGACAAGGAGTGCCCCGAATTGGCACTCGGCGTGGGCAGCGTCGTCGACGCTCCCACAGCATCGCTCTACATCCAGCTGGGCGCCTGCTTCGTGGTTGGCCCGCTGTTCAACCCCGACATTGCTCCCGTCTGCAACCGCCGTCTCATTCCCTACTGCCCAGGCTGTATGACCGTCTCGGAGATCGGCAAGGCACAGGAGTTGGGCTGTGACCTGACAAAGGTGTTCCCTGGCGACGTAGTAGGTCCGAACATGGTGAAAGGCCTGAAGGCCCCGATGCCCTGGTCGAAGATTATGGTTACCGGCGGCGTGGCTCCCGAGGAGGAAAACCTGACGAAGTGGTTCAAGGCCGGCGTCTTCTGTGTGGGCATGGGCTCAAAGCTCTTCCCCAGCGACAAGGTGAAGGCTGGTGACTGGCAGTATGTCACCGACAAGTGCAAGGAGGCGCTTGGCTATGTGGCTAAGGCTCGCGCTTAGACTATTCGTAACTTTATTCATTCTTTCAGCTTGTTCGCCAACTGATAGGCAAGCGGCGGACAAGCTGAATTCTCTTTCTTACGCCTATCACTATTGTTCGCTTGATTCTACGGAGTGCTACGCCCAGCAAGTGTTGCGTATGTCGACTCTGTGTGCCGACGGAAAAGCCGAAGCCCTCAACAACCTCGCTTTTGTCCGCATCGCCCAGATGCGCTATGAGGAAGCCGAGCAGTTGCTGAATCAAATCCCCGACATCACTGACAATCAGATAGAGCTGCTGGTAAGCTATATTCAGCAGATGCGCCTATGCCAGCGCAGGTCCTATAACCGCGCCTTCTACGACTTCCGCGAGCTGGCCAATAATGCGCTCAGACGCATCAATGAAGAGCGTGCTGCACTTGATGAGCGACAGTTGGCCCGCATTGTCTATGCAGAAAGCGAAATGGCCATCGTCACCTCTACCTATTATTATTATGTAGGATTGGAGCGACAGGCGTCGCAGGCCTTGGAGACAATGCCCGCAGAGCTGGAGCGTGACACGGCACAATATCTCAATTATCTTTACAACGTAGGTGCCGGAGGCATTATCACACAGGGTACGCAGGAAGATATTAATCAGACAGAGTTCGACTATTTGATGCGATGCTTCCTGCTGTCACAGCAGAGTGGCATCAGCTATTTCAAGGCCAACTCTTTGGAGGCGCTGGCTGAGCATCTCATCGTGGACGAGTTTAGAGATCAGATTGTAGCTGACGACTTGCCAGCGATGAAATTTCTCAATCCTGACGATGTGCCCTACGACTCGCTGGCACTTTGTCTCGCCCAGGCATCTCTCGACATTTTCACAGAATACGGCGACGTCTACCAAATAGCTGGTGCACACCGTACGTTGGCCTCCTGCTATTTGGCACACAATGATTACGGACATGCATTAGAGCATCTGCACCTGGCCTTGAGCGACACCATCATCAACCAGGCGCCCGACCTTGTGGCCAGTATTCACGAACAGCTCAGCGTGGCCTATGCTGCCATTGATGACAAGCAGCATAGCGACCAGCACCGCAACATCTATCTCGACCTGCAGGAACAGACGCGACAAGACCGCTCTTTGGAAGCACGGGCAGGCCAGTTAGAACAGGCCTCACAACAGCTTACCGTTCTTATATGGGCTGTCGTGGCCGTCATCGTCATTCTGGTATTATTGCTCGTACTCTTTTTCCTGCGCCACCGTCATCGCACGGCGCATAAGGATGATCTGGAGATGCAACAGCAGGAGGACGAGCTGAACGAGCAGCTGGCGATGGCCCGTCTGCGCGTAGAGAAAGGTGAGCGTCTGGCATTGGAACAGCGTGCACGTGTGTCGTTGGTGAACGGTATCACGCCACTGATCGACCGTATCATCCATGAGGTGAGCCGCCTCGAACAAGACCCTAAGCAGGAACGTCTGGAATATATCTCAGAGCTTACCGACAATATCAACGAGCAGACGCAGGTGCTTACCCATTGGATTCAACTGCGGCAGGGTGAGCTGAGCCTGCACATTGAGACTTTTGCCCTGCAGCCGCTTTTTGACATTGTAGCGATGGGGCGTCGTAGCTTTGCCATGAAGGGCATTGACTTGCAGGTAGAGTCCACAACGTCCAAGGTGAAGGCCGACAAGGTACTCACGCTGTTTATGCTGAACACTTTGGCCGACAACGCCCGTAAGTTCACACAGCAGGGAGGCAATGTCTGCATCAGCGCCAGCGAAGGCGACGACTATGTGGAACTCTCTGTCAAGGATACTGGCATCGGCATGACAGAGGAACAATTGGCACATGTCTTCGACCGCAAGGTTATTATCGACGAAAACACCCCCATTGCAAACCTGAAATCCCAGACCTCTCACGGCTTTGGCCTGCTCAACTGCAAGGGTATCATTGAGAAATACCGTAAGTTGAGCCAGATTTTCAATGTCTGTCAGCTTGCCGCCGAGAGTAGGGTAGGGCAAGGCAGCCACTTCTTCTTCCGCCTGCCAAAAGGTGTGGCTCGAGCTGTTGTCACGCTGTTTGTTCTGATGGGACTTGGAGCCAACGCACTCGCAGTTACGGCCGTCGATGCTTCCAGTCACCTCTCCGCTGCCAGCGCCTATGCCGACTCTGCATATTTCTCTAACATCAACGGCACATTCTGGCGCACCATCAACTATGCCGATTCGTGCAGACGCCATCTCAATGCCTATTATCGTTTGCAAAAGCCAAACGGTACTGATACACTATGCCTATTGGGAGATGTGTCATTAACGCCTCCGGAGATCATTTGGCTGCATGACAGTCTTAGGCTGAACTATGACATCTTGCTTAAGACGCGCAACGAGAGTGCTGTGGCGGCACTCGCATTGCACCAGTGGCAGCTCTACCACTATAACAACCGCATCTATACACAGCTGTTCAAGGAATTGTCGGCCGATGCTACACTTGACGACTATTGCCGTAAGATGCAGCAGTCGCAAGCCAACAAGCAGGTGGCCATCATCTTGCTCGTAGTGCTCTTCCTCATCATCCTTATGGCTGTGGTCTGGCAGGTGATGGCGGCAATTGGGAAAGCTGCACGGCGCCAGCAGGAGCAACAGGAACAGATGGAGATGATGAGAGATGATATTGTGCGTACAGAGCAGGAGGAGGCGGCACTGCACATAAGTAATGCTGTGCTCGACAACTGTCTCTCGGCGCTGAAGCACGAGACGATGTACTATCCAAGCCGCATCCGGCAGCTGATTGACGGCAACCATACCGAGGCGCTGTCTGAGGTGGTGGCCTACTACCGCGAGCTTTATGGCCTGCTTAGCCTGCAGGCTACACGACAGACGGAACATGCGCGTCTGCATCTGCGCCGTCTGCAGCATGACATTCTGGGGGATGCTGTGCTGGTGGATTATCTCTTTGAGCTGTTACGCAAGCAGTCGGGGCAGAAAAAGCTGCAAGTCACCTACAGCCCAAAGTCTGATGGTAATTATGTCGTGTGTACAGTGCCCATGCCTGCCCTGCATCTAGATGATCGACAGGCTTCTGAGTTGTTCACTCCCTCGGCCATAGAGAACATTCCCTATCTGCTCTGTCGTCAGATAGTGCGCGACCATGGTGAAGCCACCAATCGCCGTGGCTGTGCCATCAGGGCCGAGGTGTCGGAAAGCGGCATCACTAACATTGTTATCACCCTACCATGCAAACAACAATCGTCACTAAACACTCAACAATAAACACTCAACAATAAACACTCAACAATAAATACTCAACTCTCAACAATATGGATAAGTTCAAAGTCATCATCGTAGAGGACGTGCCTCTGGAGCTGAAGGGCACGCAAGGCATTATCCGCAATGACATACCTGAGGCGGAGGTTATTGGCACCGCAGACAACGAGACTGCCTATTGGCGCCTTATCAAGCAACAGCAGCCCGACCTGCTCCTACTCGACCTAGGCTTGGGTGGATCCACCACTGTGGGCGTGGAGATTTGCCGCCAAACTAAAGAAATGTACCCGCAGGTGCGCGTACTTATATTCACTGGCGAGATTCTGAACGAGAAATTGTGGGTGGATGTGCTCGATGCTGGTGCTGACGGCATTATCCTGAAGACGGGTGAACTGCTTACCCGAGGCGACGTGTTGGCTGTGATGTCGGGTAAGCAACTGGTGTTCAACGAGCCCATCCTAAAGAAAATCGTCGACACATTCAAGCATAGCGTAGGCTCGCAGCTGGCAAAGCAGGAGGCGCTTGTGAACTATGAGATTGACGAATACGATGAGCGCTTCCTGCGCCATCTGGCTCTGGGCTACACCAAGGATCAGATTACGCAGTTGCGTGGGATGCCCTTTGGGGTGAAGAGTCTGGAGAAACGCCAGAATGAACTGGTGCAGAAGTTGTTTCCTGATGGACGCAGTGTCAACGCAACGCGCCTGGTGGTTCGTGCCTTAGAGTTGCACATCCTTGACCTCGACAATCTGGAGCCGGATGAAGATTAAGAGAACCTTTGGCTATTTGGCTGCGATGCTGCTGCTGGCCCTGGTAGTGCTGGTGCTGGTGTCGTGGTTGCTTTCGGCAACACAGGGCGAGGGCGTGCGCTCGCTGTTGTCGTCCGAGGGCATCCGCTTCTTCTTCGGCTGTTTCACGGACATGTTGCGGAAACCGCTGTTAGTGTGGCTCTTGCTGTTGTCGATGGCATGGGGATGTTTGTGTGAGAGTGGTCTGTTGCAGTTCTTCAGTGAGCCACTGCCACGCCATCGCCGCCGTCAGACGCTCATCCTGCTGTCGGTTGTTACGGCCATCTACATAGGAATGATGATGTTGCTTACGGTAACGCCGCAAGCCGTGCTTTTGTCAGCCACAGGCCAACTGTGGCCATCGCCTTTCAGTCATGCACTGGTGCCTGTTATTGCTTTTGGCATCGTGATGCTCTCGGTGGCCTACGGATTGATGGCTCGCCGTTTCCTGTCGATAGCCGACGTTTGCCAGTCGCTCACTCACGGCATCGTCCTTGCGGCACCTTTATTCCTGCTCTATATCCTCGTCATGCAGTTTGTCGGTGCCTTGCGCTTCGTCTTTGGCTGACTGTTCGTGGAAAATCTTGTGGTGGATGAAGTCTGAGCCTTCCAGGCACATCAGCACCAGCGCTGTAGCCACTACCGCCAACAGAAACATTCCCGCTCCTGCCGTCATGCCGATGGCCGATGTTACCCACAGGCCTGCTGCCGTGGTGAGGCCTTTTACCGCATTTTTCTGGAAGATGATGCATCCGGCACCGATGAAGCCCATACCGCTAATCACCTGTGCGGCCATGCGGCTTGGGTCGCGCTGTATGCCTTGAATACCCATAAAATCATCAAAGCCGTGCATCGACAAAACCATTAGCAGCCCGCTGCCCAACCCTACGAGGAAGTGAGTGCGGAATCCCGCTTCTTTCGAACGATACTCACGCTCCAATCCGATGGCGCCGCCCAGAAGAGCCGCTACTATGATGCATAATATGTGATGTCCTGTCATCGCTTATTCTTCAAGCCTGAAATGCATGCTTTTACCTTGTGCATTGTAAAAATCGCCAATAAAGATTCCTTTTTTCAGCTGACCTACAAAGTGGCCTGTCTGTTGTCCGTCCTCGTTGGCCTCAAATAATTCCAGTTCGCTGTTTTCGTAGATACCTTTCAGCATCAGCACCTTGCCGGGACCTTGGCTTTCGTAGTAATATGAGCCGTTAACCTTGTTGCCCTCAATAGTCAATTTCATGTATACGGGATAGGTGTCAACTGCGCCGTGTAGTCTAACCCTTTGCTGCTGAACAACTTCTTCCGTCTTGTCAATGTCGCGGTCTTTTTCCTTCGTCTTCTTTCCTGTAGCCAGAATGGCAATCACAATACCAGCAGCAAGGAGAATAGCAGACAAGACGATGATGACCATCTTGTAGTTCTTTTGCTCTCTTCTGTTGATTCCTTCTTGCTGGATATGGGAGCGGGTCAGGTTTTGGGTCTGGCTGTCATCTGCTTGTATAGGAACAGGCTGAACAGGATTCAGCCTGGCTCCACAATTGCCACAGAAAAGGGCGTCTTCGTCCAGCGGCGTGCCGCAATATTCGCAATACTTCATTGCCCCGAAAGCTGTGTGTTAGAACGGTAAACCAGAAGCTAAGGAGTGCACGTGCGTGTAGGCATTGATGGCTGTAATTACAAAGATGACAAATCCGATGAAACCAAGGATGTATAGAACACCCATGAATGTGGCCAGTCCACGCAGGTTGCTAAAGCTTTGGGCTAAATCGTCACTGCTGTCTGTGTTCATAGCAGCCTTTGCATGGTTGCTAAAACCGAAGGATTTGGCGATGGGATAGATGTAGATGATGGTTACGGCAAGATAGATAAGGGCCGGAGTTACAAAGGGACCGCCTTTGGTCAGTAGCCAAATACCGAAGATGGCCATCACAAGTGCTATGATTGTTGCGAGGATAGCAATGATGTTAATCCATTTTGCGGCACTTAATAGATGATACTTTCCTACATCAGAAAGAGACAATCCTTCGTTTTGGGGTTGTTGCTGATATGGCTGTTGGTATGGCTGCTGATACTGCTGCTGCTGTTGATATGGCTGCTGGTATGGCTGTTGATACTGCTGCTGATACTGCTGCTGATACTGCTGCTGATACTGCTGCTGAAATGGCTGTTGATACTGCTGCTGATACGGTTGTTGCTGCGGCTGCGGCTCCGGTTGTTGCTGCGGCTGCGGCTCCGGTTGAGGCTTTGGCTGCGGTTTCGGCTCCGGCTGTGGTTTCGGCTCCGGCTGTGGTTTCGGCTGCGGCTGAGGTGCCGGCTGCGGCTGTGGCTGCGGCTCTGGTTGAGGCTTTGGCTCTGGCTGCGGCTGCGGTTTTGGCTGCTGCTGCGGCTGAGGTACCGACGCGCTTTTTTGCTGTTTTCCACATGATGGGCAGAAAAGTGATCCTGGCGGGATGCGTGAGCCGCAATACTTACAGAAGGCGGGAGTAGAAGTTTGTGACGGTTGCGTCAAGTTGTCAGGCTGCTTGTTAGTAGCTTGAGACTGGTAGTTTTCGTTTTCTGACATAGTTTTAGGTTTTTATTCTTGTTATTGGCTTTTAAGTCTATTATCCTACTTCCCCCGTCTTTAGGTTAAGGTCAGGCCAACCTTTCTTGGCCAGTTCGGGATCGAGATTGAGCAGGTCGTCGACATCGTGGCTCTTCATGCCCATGTAGATGGCTACATCGTGCAGGGCCTCCAGCTCTTTCTCGTCGAGATGCTCGTCGCTCTTGCTAATCAGCACCAGCATACTGAGTAATTGATAGCGCAGGTTGGCATCGAGGGTCTTCGACATCTGCTGACCACAGTCGCCAATCAGCTGGATGAAGGCCATTGGCTTGGTCTCGTTCAGCTCAACGTGCTTTGCTAAGAGCTTGTGCAGCACGTCCATGCTCTCCTTCTCCACCTCTGGGCCAAAGTTGTTACCCATGAACTTGCCGATGTACTCCGTCTCAGAGTCTTCCACTCGCCCGTCGGCAATGACGATGTAAGATGCCATCACCAGCAACGAGAAGATAAAACTGTTGCGCTGCTCTTCGCTGAGCCGCTCACGGGTAGAAAAGGTTTTGCGGAACTCGTCGGTGATGCTTACTTTCTCAGCCGACTGCCCTGGTCGCCGTTCTTCAGTGCCAGCGCTCTGCTTCTCGGCTCCGCCGCCGAAAAGATTCTTCACCCACTTCATAGCCATCGTTCTTATTTTTTAATTTTTCAACTTTTCAACCTTTCTTCATCTGTTTCATGGCAGCGGCCATCTGAGCCATCTTGCCCTTGTCCATGCCGCTCACCATCTTCATCATCTTTCGTGTCTGGTCGAACTGCTTCATCAGGCGGTTGACGTCTTCGAGCTTGGTGCCGCTGCCCTTGGCCAGGCGCAGCTTGCGGCTCTGGTTGATGATGTCGGGATTGGCACGTTCCTTGGGCGTCATCGAATTGATGATGGCCTCAATGCCCTTGAAGGCGTTGTCATCGATGTCAAGGTCTTTCAGCTGCTTGCCTACGCCGGGAATCATCGATGCCAGCTCCTTGATGTTGCCCATCTTCTTGATCTGCTGTATCTGCGACATGAAGTCGTTGAAGTCGAACTTGTTCTTGCGGATCTTCTTCTCCAGCTCCTTGGCCTGCTTTTCGTCGAACTGCATCTGGGCGCGTTCCACGAGTGAGACGACGTCGCCCATGCCAAGGATACGGTTGGCCATGCGCTCAGGATGGAACACGTCAATGGCGTCCATCTTCTCACCCGTTCCCACAAACTTGATGGGCTTAGTGACGACGGTGCGGATAGAGAGGGCAGCACCGCCACGGGTGTCGCCGTCGAGCTTGGTGAGGACTACGCCGTCGAAGTCGAGGCGGTCGTTGACCTCCTTGGCAGTGTTGACAGCCTCCTGACCGGTCATCGAGTAGACCACGAAGAGGGTCTCGTCGGGGTTGATGGTCTGCTTCAGGTTGGAAATCTCGTTCATCATCTGCTCGTCGATGGCCAGACGGCCTGCGGTATCGACGATGACGATGTTGTAGTCCTCCTGCTTAGCCTTGCGGATGGCGTGCTGGGCAATCTCCACCACGTTCTTATTGCCGTCCTCAGTGTAGACATCGACGCCCACGGTCTCGGCCACGACCTTCAACTGCTCGATGGCGGCAGGTCGATAGACGTCACAGGCCACCAGGAGCGGCTTCTTGTGCTGGCGCTCTTTCAGCATCTTGGCCAGCTTGCCAGTGAATGTGGTCTTACCTGAGCCCTGCAGGCCCGACATCAGGATGATGGAGGGACGGTTCTCGAGGTTCATGCCTACGGCTTTGCCGCCCATGAGCTCGGTCAGTTCGTCGTGCACAATCTTCACCATCAGCTGGCTGGGCTTGATGGCAGTCAGCACATTCATGCCCAGGGCCTTCTGCTTCACGGTGTCGGTGAAGTTCTTGGCAACCTTATAGTTGACGTCGGCGTCAAGGAGTGCGCGGCGCACGTCCTTCAGCGTCTCGGCGACATTGATTTCGGTAATTTTTCCTTCGCCCTTCAGTATCTTGAATGAGCGTTCAAGTCTCTCTGATAAATTCTCAAACATCTATTTAATTAACAATTTGACGTGCAAAAGTACAAAATAAAACTGAGACAGACAAAATAGAGAAAGAAAAAATACTAAAAAACTTAGAATGTTTAAACCGCGACACGGTCTATATGGACCATGACGCGGTTTGGATATTTGATTCCGTGTTTCAATAATAGTCTAAACAGTAAACCCTTATTTCTTCAACCAGCGGTCAAGCCAGTTGAAGAAGGAACGCTGCCAAAGAATACCGTTCTGCGGTTTCAGCACCCAATGGTTCTCATCGGGGAAGACAAGGAACTCAGCGGGAATGCCCTTCATACGGGCCGCATTGAAGGCCGACATGCCCTGCGTATAGTTGATGCGGTAGTCCTTTTCGCCATGGATGCAGAGGATGGGGGTGTCCCATTTCTCTACCATCTTGTGCGGCGAGTCATGGTAAGTCTTCTTGGCGTTAGGCATCTGCGGACGGTGCCAATAGGCCTCGTCATACTCCCAGTTGGAGAACCAGTTCTCCTCGGTCTCGGTGTACATGGCTGCAAGGTTGAATGCACCGTCGTGGGCGATAAAGGCCTTGAAGCGCTTTTCGTGGATGCCTGCAAGGTAATAGACGGAGAAACCTCCGAAGGAAGCGCCTACAGCGCCAAGGCGGTCTTTGTCGACGTAGGGCAGCGAGTCGGTGGCAAAGTCAATGGCCGACAGGTAGTCGTTCATGCACTGGCCCGTCCAGTCGCCGCTAATCTGTTCTTTCCACTCTTGTCCGAAGCCAGGCAGGCCGTGACGGTTGGGAGCCACGATGACATAGCCGTTGGCGGCCATGATCTGGAAGTTCCAGCGATAGCTCCAGAACTGGCTCACGGGGCTTTGCGGACCACCCTCGCAGAACAGCAGTGTGGGATATTTCTTGCCCTCCTCGTAGTTGGCAGGCAGCATCACCCATACCAATTCCTTTTTCCCGTCAGTGGTGGGCACCCAATACTGCTCCATCTTGCCGAGCTTCAGTTGCGAGAGGATGTGGTCGTTTTCGTTAGTAATCTGCTCAATCTTCGTAGCCTGCTTCTTTGCCGGCGGTGTCACCATATAGATATCAGTGGGATGGCTGAGGCTTTGGCGTGTAGCCAAGATCTGCTGTCCGTTGTTGGCCATCTGGAGACTGGTCCAGTCGTCCCACGTCTCTGTCAGTTGCGTCACCTCCCCCTTCTGGCTGGCGCTGTACATGTTGCAGCAGCCGTGCCATACGCTGAGGAAATAGAACTGCGGATCGGTGGCCTTCATCTTTTTGCCGATGATAGGTGCCCAGCAGAAGCTCTCGACATCGCTCTTCCAATTGAGATAACGCTTGGTGCCTGTAGCCAAGTGGTAGATGCACAGGCGGTTGAGGTCGGCCTCATAGCCGTCGCGCTCCATCGAGAGCCAGGCAACATACTGTCCATCAGGCGAGAACTGTGGATTTTGGTCGTAACCCACGTTGTTCTTCAGGTTCTCAGGGTCGTTTACAGCTTGTACACGAAGGGTCGTAGTAGGGTCTACTTCAGGAGCTACGTAGTCAGCAGGCTTGCAGAGGTTAGTGGTATTTTTCGTCTCAACATCGTAGAGGAAGATGTCGGAATCGGTCGAGATGCTGTACTCCAAGCCAGTCTTCTTGCGGCAGGTGTAGGCGATACTCTTCGAGTCGGGACTCCAGTCGAGCTGCTCAATGCCGCCGAAAGGCTCCATCGGACATTCGTAGGGCTCACCCTCAAGGATATCGGTCATGTCTGTGGCGATGCCATCGCCACTCACTGAACAGACGAAAGGATGCTGGATGCTCTCCACATAGTGGTCCCAATGGCGATACATCAGGTCAGTGACCAGTCGGCCTGTGGCTTTGGGCAGGTCGTCAGGATTCTTCTTGATGACCTCGTGGAAGGGAATGCTCTTCAGCAGGATGACCTTCTTCGCATCGGGCGAGAACTTAAAGCCCTCCACCTCGCCGCTGGTATTCGACAACTGCTGGCGGTTGGTACCGTCGGCGTTCATCGCCCATATCTCACCGCCAGTGATGAAAGCGATGCGTCCGTCGGGGAGCCAGGCGGGATCGGTCTCGCTCTTCGAACTGGTGGTCAGCTTCATTTTGTTGGTACCGTCGGCGTTCATCACATAGAGCACCTGGTGGCTCTTGTTGTGCTTCACGCTATAGTAGCCCACCTGATAGACAATCTTACTGCCATCGGGTGAGGCGGCACAACTGCCGATACGCCCCATGGCCCATAAGGCCTCAGGCGTCATCAGCCCGCTCTCCAACTGTATGTTCTGTCTGCCAATGTTCACGTCGTCTTGTGCTTTTGTTACGGTGGCCGTCCCCATCAGGAGCAGGGCCACAAGAATGGTCGATAACGCCTTCATCTTTTTTATAATCACAATTCTTAATTCTCAATTCTCAATTCACCAAAGCGGCAGGCGCTGCTCCTGCGGAATATACATCTTGTCGCCAGGCTTCACATCAAAGGCCTCATACCAGGCATCGATATGCGGCAGGGCGCCATTGACACGCCAGAGGCCCAGGGAGTGAGGATCGCTCTTTGTGCGATTGCGAATCTCCTCGTCGGTGATATTACCAGCCCACACGCCAGCGTATGCCAGGAAGAAGCGTTGGTCAGCAGTGAAACCGTCGATGACAGGCAAGGGATTGTTCTTCGTGGCGTTCTTGAAAGCTGCATAGGCCACCATCAGACCGCCGTGGTCGGCCAGGTTCTCACCTAAGGTCAGGCGCCCGTTAGCCTTGAGGTCGGGCAGCACGTCGATGGCTGAGAAGAAGTCAGCGTATTTGTCGGTGCGCTCCTTGAACATGTCGGCATCGCTGGCAGCCCACCAGTCGTGCATATTTCCCTCCTTGTCAAACTGACGGCCCTGATCATCGAAGCCGTGAGTCATCTCGTGGCCGATGACCACGCCTATGGCACCGTAGTTGAAGGCATCGTCAGCCTCCATGTCGAAGAACGGGCGCTGCAGAATGCCTGCGGGGAAGCAAATCTCGTTAGTTGTAGGATTATAATACGCGTTGACGGTTTGGGGATTCATATACCAGTCGTCGCGGTCGACAGGCTTGCCTGCGGTGTGGTCAATCTGCCATGCGTTCCAGAACTTGCGGCACTCGCGGATGTTGTCGTAGTAGGACTTTGATGAGTCGATGCTGAGGTTCGTGAGATCAATCCACTTGTCAGGATAGCCCACTTTTACGTAGAATGTGTTCAGCTTCAGCAGGGCGTTGATCTTCGTCGAGTCGCTCATCCAGTCCTGTGCGGCAATACGCTCGCCCAGAGCAATCTGCAGGTTCTTGACGAGCTGCACCATGCGCTTCTTTGCGGCTTCGGGGAAATACTTGTCGGCATAGATTTTTCCAAGTGCTTCGCCCATCTGGCTCTCCACCTGCAATGTGGCGCGGCGCCAGAGAGGGTGATCCTCCTTGCGGCCTGACATCACCTTGCCAAAGAACTCGAAGTTGGCCTGCTGAATGTCAGCGCTTAGGTATCCGGCGGCAGACATGATCTGTCCCCACTCCATATAGTCGCGATATTCAGCGGCGGTCATCGTGGCGATGAGTTTGTCAGCACCGGACAGGAACTCGGGCTGTCCGACCACCAGCTCCTGCATGTATTTCGAGTCCACACCCTGTGCGTTCATCTGCTGCTCCAACTTCAGGTTGGGATAGTTAGATGCGAACTCTGCGAGGGTGGTCTTGTTGTAGTTGCGCTGAGGGTCACGCAGCTCGGTACGTGAGCGGCTCACCTTGGCCAGTTCGGTTTCAAGACGCATGATGTTCTTCATCTTCTTTGTGGCCTGGCCCTTAGTGAAGCCAAAGAGCTGGAACATACGCACAATGTGCTTCTTGTAGGCCTCGCGAATCTTCGTCGTCTCGGCATCGGTATCCAAGTAATAATCCTTCATGCCCAGCGTCAGGCCTCCTTGGCTGACCTGCAGGATATTCTGGGTAGCGTTCTTTTCATCGGCGCCGATGCCGGCACGGAAGAACTCGCTGTCGCCCTCGGGAGCCAGCTGCAGCTGGATGTTGAAGAGCTGCTGCTTTGTCTTGGCGCTCTCCATCTGCTTGATGATGTCCAAAGCAGGCTTTGTGCCGTCGGCATCACGTTTTACGCTGTCCATCGCCAGCTTGTAGAGGTCGGAGAGCTTCTGTTCCACCGTGCCCTTGGCGTAGCTGTTGTGCAACAGCTCGTCGAGGATGCCGTTGATGCGCTTGTTGTTCTCCTCACCCAATACGTCGAAAGATCCAAAGCGCGAATAGGCGGCGGGCAGGGGATTGTTCTTCATCCATCCACCGCAGGCGTATTGGTAGAAATCGTCGGCGGCACGTGCCGTCTTGTCAAGATTCCCCAGGTCAATGCCTGAGTTTAACTGCTGAGCTGTAGCAGCCAGCGACATGGTCGTCAATGCCATTGCCGTAAAAATGTTTTTAATCTTCATAGTATGTGTTTTGTTTGAATGCTTAGAATCTATACCTCATGCCGATGAGTGCTAGTCCCTGCTCACCCAAGCCCAGTTCGGCAAAGGCACGTATCCTTGTGCCGCTGCTTTCGATGCCGAGGAGCGAAGCCTGGAAGTTGATGTAAAAAGAGTGGCTGCTGTGTTCCCTTAATTTTGAATCATCATACTTATAGTTCTCCATGTCAAAGGATACACCTGCGGCAATTTTGGAATACAGAGTGAAATGCTTTTTTTGCAGCCATTCATATTTCATGGCTGGCATCAGTGTCAGATAGTTGTTGGTGTTGTCGCCGCTTTTGCCGTTTTCCTTGCCATTTAGGTAGACGTCCTCTTTCTTCATACCGACGGCGAAAACGGCACCCACGGCCATGTTCGGCTTTATCCGGTGGAAATATTCCAAAGACAAGGGACCGATGAATGACTTGTTGTCGAAGTCTATTTCCTTGAAGGCATCACTACGGTTAGTATAAGGGCCCAGCCAGCTGAAATTAGACAGGAAGCCGTAGCTGATGCCTATCTCATTATGATAATCTGAATCTGTCTGCTGCGCCAGAACGTTACCCGAGCCGATTATTGCCAGGATGGTGCCTAACAGCCATTTCTTTGCTTTCATAGTCATATTGTTGATTCCTTAATTGTTCAGTGTTTCCAGTTCTTCCGACAGCTTCTCCCAGCGTTCCACCTCCTCGTCGAGGGCGCGCTTGGTGTCGGTATATTCAGTGACAAGAGTCATGTCGGACGCGTTCTTCGGGTCGCATAGCAATTGGTCAAGTTCTTTCAGCCTTTGCTCCATTTTAGCTATCTTTTTCTCGCTCTCCTCAACAGCCCGCTCAGCCTTGCGCAGTTGCTTCTGCTGCTCCTTGCGAAGAGCGTAAGAAGTAGCCCCACCGCTTGCAGACTCTCCCCCCTGTCCCTCCCTTTTAGGGAGAGGAGTAATCTGACTTACAGTAGTATTTCTATTTGATTTCCCGCCTTGAGAGTAACTACTTCCCTCCCTACAAGGGAGAGGGTGGGGATGGGTCTCTTCTATCCAGTCATAGATGCCACCAAGATGTTCCCTCACCTTTCCTCCTCCAAACTCATAGACCTTGGAAACGAGGCCGTCGAGGAACTCACGGTCGTGCGAGACAATGATGGCAGTGCCATCGAAAGCCTTGATAGCCTCCTTCAGTACGTCCTTTGAAGGCATGTCGAGGTGGTTGGTGGGCTCGTCGAGGATGAGTAGGTTGACAGGCTCCAGCAACAGACGAATCATGGCCAGTCGGCTACGCTCGCCGCCACTGAGCACCTTCACTTTCTTATCTGAGTTCTCGCCACCGAACATGAAGGCACCGAGAATGTCGTTGATGCGCAGGCGGATGTCGCCCTTCGCCACATAGTCAATGGTCTGAAAGACAGTAAGGTTCTCATCCAGCAATTGTGCCTGATTCTGGGCGAAATAGCCTATCTGCACGTTGTGGCCAATCTTCAGGTTGCCATCGAAGGGAATCTCGCCCATGATGCACTTCACCAGCGTAGACTTGCCCTCGCCGTTCTTACCCACAAAAGCCACCTTCTCGCCACGCTTGATAGTGAGGTTTACGTGGTCGAAGACAAGAAGACTCTCCCCCTGCTCCTCCCTATCAGGGAGGGGAGCAAATACCACGTCTTTTGATTCTCCACTCTGAGAGTAATTACTCCCCTCCCTTATAGGGAGGAGCTGGGGGGAGAGTCTGTATTCCTTCCTCACCTCATCGCAGATGACAGGATAGTCACCTGAGCGCAGGCAGGGCGGGAACTTCAGGTGAAGGGCAGAGTTGTCCACCTCGTCCACCTCGATGGGCACCATCTTCTCCAACTGTCGTATCTTCTGCTGCACCTGAACGGCCTTCGTAGGCTTATAGCGGAAACGCTCTATGAACTCGCGCATGTCAGCCATCTCCTTCTGCTGGTTCTCGTAGGCACGCAACTGCTGTTCGCGGCGCTCTTTCCTCAACGTGACGTATTCGTTGTACTTCACCCGATAGTCAACAATGCGGCCGCAGCTGATTTCGATGGTGCGGTTCGACACATTATTTATAAAGGCGCGGTCATGGGAAACGAGCACTACCGCACCGCTCCATTGTGCCAGCAACTGCTCTAACCATTGGATAGACTCGATGTCAAGGTGATTGGTAGGCTCGTCGAGCAGCAGCACATCTGGATGGCGCAAGAGAATCTTCGCCAGTTCGATACGCATTCGCCAGCCGCCAGAAAACTCGCAGGTAGGCCGCTCGAAGTCCTTGCGCTCGAAGCCCAAGCCAATGAGTGTACGCTCGATGACAGCCTCCTGCCCCTCTGCTCCCAACATCATATAGCGCTCGTGCTCAGCGGTATAGCGCTCCACAAGGCGCATATAGTCATCACTGTCGTAGTCAGTGCGCTCGTTCATCTGGCGCTCCATACGGTCGATGCGCTCCTTCACCTTCTGGATATCGGCGAATGCTTTCTGTGCCTCCTCGCGCACAGTAGTGTCGTCCTGCAGAATCATCACCTGCGGCAGATAGCCGATGGTGGTGTCGGCCTGCACACTGACGGTGCCTGCCGACGGATGCTCCATACCACAAAGAATCTTCAGAAGCGTGGACTTGCCAGCGCCATTCTTGCCCACAAGGGCAATACGGTCGCGCTCATTGATGACGAAGGTAGCATCGCGAAACAACGGTTTCACGCTGAACTCCACCGTCAGACCTTCAACAGAAATCATCGGATTGCTTTACTTCTTGTCTAACTTCTCGTAGACGGAGTTGTTACTCTTGTACTCAGGCACAATCTCCTTCATCTTCTTCACCGTTTCCATGTCATCGTAGCGGCGTGAAATCTCGATGAGCTCGTCGATGTCCTTGCATACCTTAATGTAGTCGTATTTGCGAACCTCTGCGATACGTATCTTCTCATGGAACGAGGGCTTTGTGCCTTCCAAGTCGTTGAGTACTTCCTCATAGAGCTTCTCACCAGGACGCAGACCTGTATATTGAATCTCAACGTTGGTGGCACCAGAGAGCATAATCATGCGACGTGCCAAATCGGAAATCTTCACAGGTTTCCCCATATCGAAGACGAAAATCTCTCCACCGTTACCCTTCGTGCCTGCTTCAAGCACCAGCTTACAAGCCTCGGGGATGAGCATGAAGAAACGAACGATGCGCTCGTCGGTAACTGTGACGGGGCCTCCGTTCTTTATTTGCTCCCTGAACAGAGGGATGACAGACCCGTTAGAGCCCAGCACATTGCCAAAACGTGTGGTAACGAACTGGGTATCACAATGAAACGTCACTTTACTCTCCTTGATGGCTTTGTCGAGCGCCTGCACATAGATCTCGCAGATACGCTTCGAGCAGCCCATCACATTAGTGGGATTGACGGCCTTGTCGGTAGACACCATGACGAACTTCTTTGCGCCGTATTTCACTGAGAGGTCGGCAATAATCTTCGTGCCGTAGACATTGTTCTGCACCGCCTCTGATGGATTGTCTTCCATCATGGGCACGTGTTTGTAGGCTGCAGCGTGGAATACATAGTCGGGACGGAAACGACTGAAGATGTCTTCCATGCGTTCAGCTTTACAGATAGAGGTGACCACCGTCTCACAATCTACGTCGGGGTGGCACTTCTCCATCATCAGGCGAATGTCGTGTTCGGGCGTCTCAGCCTGGTCGATGAGCATCATCTTTGCGGGTTTGAACTGTGCAATCTGCCGCACCATTTCACTACCAATGCTACCTGCAGAGCCGGTGATAAGCACACGCTTGCCCTTCAACTCGTTGCATACCGATTTCAGGTCGACGACAATCTCTGAGCGGGGCAGCAAGTCTTCTACCGAGACTTCGTTCAACTGCACGTTCTCGAAGTCTGCATCGTGCAACTCGCCGTCCTTAATACTGGCCTCCTTTATACCGCGTGCCATGTAAATCTTCACGCCGGCATTGATGAGCAGGTCCTGAATCTCCTGATTGTTGCGGAAGTCTTCTTGGCGCAAAGGCGACACCAGCACGGCCTGGATGTTCTGGCGCTCAATAATAGCGGTCAGGTCATCTTCTTCTGCGTTGTAAACTTTCTCACCCATGAGCAGCATGTGTCTGGCACGCTTGTCGTGCGAAATGAAGCCGCAGAGCTTGAAGCGCAAAGGCCGCTGGCTACGGATATTCTTGGCTAAACCAATACCGCCACTGAGGGCACCATAAATGAGCACACGCATGGCGTAATTGTTCTGTTGTGCCACGTCGTGAAGTATTTTGATGACAACCCTCAAAGCCCACATCAACAGCGTAGACACAAAGAATGTGACAACCGTTTCTGTCTGCGTCAGTGCCGATAAGGCATGTAAGCCGTTCTCCTGGAACACCACCGACAGCACAAGGGCAATCACCATCGTCAGACCGTTGGCATAGGCTACGCGCAGCAGGTCGACGAAGGAACTGTAGCGCACCACTCCCGAATAGGTGGAGAATGTCTTGGCGCCAATCCAGCTGAGCAGCGAGTAGAAGAGTGCGGTATAAAGGAGTGGGAATCGAAAGTTGAAAACAGTCTGCGTCTTGCGGAATACCCAGAAAGTTAACAGCGTAGAGAAGAACACTACGACAGTATCAGCCATCAGCACACACCAATACGGCAGTGACTGTTTTGAAAAATACCAATTCAGAAACCTTTGGATTGGGTTCATACGCATGTACAATATATTATATATGAGGGTGCAAAATTACAAAATATTTACAAACAAACCAAATGAAATGGTGAATTTCTTTTCTTCGTGTGGTGTTTATTGTTCTTTTCAAGTGAACTCAGTTTTCTTTAGACCGCGGCGTGGTTTTGTAGACCGCGACGTGGTCTATATAAACTGCGACGTGGTCAAGAGGCCCCAAATCGGGGCCTTTTTTTGATATTTTGCCCCCCTTCGCCCCTTGGGGCGTTTTTATTTTTTTTTCTCCCTTCCTACCCACTATATATAGTTTGCGTTGTGGTCTAAACTATACGAAATTACATGGAATGATATTTTTTTATGCCCCAATCTTTTGCCCGTTGAAGATAAAGTAGTATCTTTGCAGCATTCAAAGCGGTAGAACGGAAAGACATTGGCTCAGGATTACATTGAAATAAAAGGTGCTCGCGTCAATAATCTGAAGAATGTGGACGTGCGCCTGCCGCATGGCAAGTTTATCGTCATCACAGGCGTCAGCGGCAGCGGCAAGTCGTCGTTGGCTTTCGATACGCTTTATGCCGAGGGACAGCGCCGCTATGTGGAGAGTCTCAGTAGCTATGCCCGTCAGTTTCTGGGGCGCATGAACAAGCCCGAGTGCGACTTTATTCGCGGCATACCACCCGCCATCGCCATTGAGCAGAAAGTCATTGCACGCAATCCTCGCAGTACCGTCGGTACGTCGACGGAGATTTACGAGTATCTGCGCCTGCTCTTCGCCCGCATCGGCCATACCTTTTCACCCGTTAGCGGCGAGGAGGTGAAGAAGCACACCACTGAGGACGTGGTGCAGAAGATGCTGGAGTTCTCGCAGGGCACGAAATTTGTCGTTCTTGCTCCCCTCGTCGTGCCTGAAGACCGCACGCTGGAGCAGCAGCTGAAAGCCTGTCTCCTGCAGGGTTACAGCCGAATATTTCTTGGAGGTGTGGGGCAAGAGACAAGAGGTGAGAGCATTGTGCGTATTGATGATTTCCTTGAAACTTCTCACTCCTCACCTCTCACTTCTCATCCCTACCTTGTCATCGACCGCCTCTCAGCCTCTGACGACAAGGAAACCATTGCCCGCCTCGTCGATTCAGCCGAGACTGCCTTCTATGAGGGACAGGGCCAGCTGTGCCTGATGATTCTTCCGTCAGGCCTGCGCTATGACTTCAGCACCCGTTTCGAGGCCGATGGTATCATTTTCGAAGAGCCCACCGACCAGACTTTCTCATTCAACTCACCTGTAGGTGCCTGCCCTGAGTGTCAGGGTTTTGGCAGTGTTATTGGTATCGACGAGCACTTGGTCATCCCCAACACGTCGCTGTCGGTCTACGAAGGCTGCGTCGTTCCTTGGCATGGTGAGAAGATGGGCGAGTGGAAGAACTGGTTCATCCAACATGCGCCTGCCGACGACTTTCCTATCTTCGAGCCTTATTATGCCCTTACCCAGCAGCAGAAAGACTGGCTGTGGCACGGCCTGCCGTCTTATAGAGGTGAGAGGCGTGAGGTGAGAGATGGGATAAAAGACAAAGGTCCCTGTATCGACAGCTTCTTCCAGATGGTGAAGGAGAATCAGTACAAGATTCAATACCGCGTGATGCTGAGCCGCTACCGTGGTAAGACGGTGTGTCCGAAGTGTCACGGCACGCGCCTGAAACCTGAGGCCGACTACGTGAAGATTGGCGGGCGCAGTATCACCGACTTGGTGCAGATGCCCGTTGTCCGGCTGAAGGAATGGTTTGACCATTTGCAGCTGTCGGAGCATGATGCCAGTGTAGGGAAACGCTTGCTGACTGAGATTAACAACCGGCTGCAATTCCTTCTTGACGTGGGTCTCGGCTACCTTACGCTGAATCGTCTGTCGAACAGCTTGTCTGGTGGCGAGAGCCAGCGCATCAACCTCTGCACATCGCTGGGGTCTTCGCTTGTGGGATCGCTCTATATACTCGACGAGCCCAGCATCGGCCTGCATAGCCGCGACACGCAGCGTCTCATTCATGTGCTGAAAGAGTTGCAGGCCTTGGGCAATACTGTCGTTGTAGTGGAGCACGACGAGGAGATTATGCGTGCCGCCGACTACCTCATCGACGTAGGCCCTGATGCCGGCCGGCTGGGTGGCGAGATCGTATATCAAGGGGAGTTGAATTCTCACCTCTTTCCTCTCACCCCTCACCTCGAAAAGAGCCACACCCTCCGTTTCCTTTCTGGTCTTGACACACTGCCTACGCCAGTCTCGCGCCGTCCTTGGAACAGGCACATCGACATCAAGGGCGCACGCATGAACAATCTGCGAGGCATTGATGTTGAGATACCACTGAACGTGATGACCGTCGTCACGGGCGTCAGCGGTTCAGGCAAGTCATCGCTTATCAAAGGTATCCTCTATCCGGCGTTGAAACGCCATCTGGGCGAGGTGTTCGACCAGCCTGGCGAATATTGCGGGCTGGCGGGCGACATCGACGCCGTGCAGCACGTAGAGTTCGTTGACCAGAATCCAATAGGCAAGTCAACGCGTTCCAATCCTGCCACCTACGTGAAGGCCTACGACGCCATACGTGACCTCTTCGCCGAGCAGCCGTTGGCGCAGCAGATGGGCTTTACCAGCCAGTTCTTCTCGTTCAACACCGACGGTGGCCGTTGTGACGAGTGTAAGGGTGCAGGCACTATCACCGTCGAAATGCAATTCATGGCCGACCTCGTACTGGAGTGCGAGGCCTGTCACGGTCATCGCTTCAAGCACGACATCCTAGACGTGCGCTACAAGGGCAAGAATATTGACGATGTGCTGAACATGACCATCAGCGAGGCCATAGAATTCTTCGGACCCACCCCCAGCCCCTCCCTTGCAGGGAGGGTAGGAGATACCTCTATAGATAGTGTGGGCGTGCATGGTAATTGTTCCTCTCCCTACAAGGGAGGAGCCGGGGCCTTAATCGTCAAGCGCCTGAAGACCCTCGAGGACGTCGGTCTGGGCTACATCAAGCTGGGACAGAACTCGTCAACGCTTTCCGGTGGCGAGAATCAGCGTGTGAAACTGGCCTACTTCATCGGGCAGGAGCGGCAGGAACCTACGCTGTTCATCTTCGACGAGCCCACCACGGGCCTTCACTTCCACGACATCAGCCGTTTGCTGGATTCGATGAACGCCCTCATCGAGCGTGGACACACTATCCTGATTATTGAGCACAACCTTGACGTCATCCGTCAGGCCGACCACGTCATCGACCTGGGACCTGAAGGTGGCGACAAGGGTGGCAATCTCATTTGTGCGGGTACGCCTGAAGAGGTGGCTGAGTGCAAAGAGAGCATAACCGGACAATACCTAAAAATCAAGCTATGAAAGAATTACACATCCATCCCGCCATCTACGAATGTCAGATGGACGAACTGACTGCCGAAGAGCAGGAGTTGCTGCGCGAGGCCATTGCGTCGACGGAAAACTCCTACGCTCCGTACTCGAACTTCCACGTAGGAGCCGCCTTGCGACTCGACGATGGCACCATCGTGCCCGGCTGCAATCAGGAGAATGCTGCCTTCCCTGCCGGTCTCTGTGCCGAGCGTGCTGCTATTTTCGCTGCGGGTGCCCAGAAACCGAAGGCCGTGCCCGTGATGCTGGCCATTGCTGCCCGCGATACTACAGGCGAGCTGACAAAAGATCCCGTATCTCCCTGTGGTACTTGCCGTCAGGTCATCATCGAGACGGAGACACGTCACCAGCATCCTGTGCGCTTGCTGCTCTACGGCCAGCGCTGTGTCTATGTGATGGACGGCATCCGTCAGCTCATGCCGCTGTCGTTCACAGAGTTTTGAGGTGTGAGGTGAGAGGTGTGAGGTGAGAGGTGTGAGCAATGATTGTACTTTTAACGATACTTCTTTACTTCGTCGCTCTCTTTGCCTTGAGCCGTTGGACGGCACGGCGTGCCACCAACGACACGTTCTTCCGTGGTGAGCGCCGCTCACCGTGGCGTATGGTGGCCTTCGGAATGGTGGGAGCCTCCATCTCAGGCGTCACCTTCGTCTCTGTGCCAGGCATGGTCTTGACGCAGAACATGGCGTACCTGCAGCTATGCTTAGGATTCATCCTCGGCTATGTGATAGTGGCCTTTGTATTGCTGCCTGTGTACTACAAGCTTAATCTCACTTCCATTTACACCTATTTGGGCGAGCGCCTTGGTCCACGTTCCTATATGACAGGAGCAGGCTTCTTCCTGCTGTCGAAAATGATAGGCACAGCGGTGAAATTCTATGTGGCCTGTTTTATCGTGCAGCAGTTTGTGATGGACGACCTTGGCGTGCCTTTTGCCGTCACCGTCGGTGTGATGGTGCTGCTTATCTGGCTCTATACCCATCGTGGTGGCGTGCGCACGCTGGTCTTCACCGATTCCCTCCATACACTCTGCCTTTTCTCTGCGCTACTCATTATTATATATATAGTCGTGCAGCGCATGGGCTTTTCGCTGAGCGATGCCGTCAGTGCCATCGCTGCCGATGAGCGTAGCCGCATCTTTGTATTTGACGACTGGGTGAGCCGTCAGAATTTTTGGAAACAATTGCTCAGCGGAGCCTTTATCGTAGTGGTGATGACGGGCCTTGATCAGGACATGATGCAGAAAAACCTGACCTGCCGCACACTTCGCGAGGCCCAGAAAAACATGTGCTCTTATGGTGTGGCCTTTGTTCCCGTCAACTTGCTCTTCCTTTGCCTTGGTGTGCTTTTGGCCCAATACTTTGAGGGAACAATGGTCAATGCTCAATGTTCAATGTTCAATGTTCAATGGTCGATGGTCAATGGCGACCAGCTGTTGCCGTGGTTTGTTCAGACAGCAGGCTCTATCCCTGTGCTGGTGCTTTTTACTCTTGGCATTGTTGCTGCATCGTTCTCATCGGCTGATTCGGCCCTTACTGCCCTCACCACCAGCTATTGCGTCGACATCCGCCAACGTCCACAGAATGAGCACCTGCGTCGTCGTGTGCATATCGTGATGTGCCTGCTGCTTGTGGCATGTGTCCTTGCTATCCGTGCTGTCGGCTCAGATTCGCTTATCGATGCCATCTACACTATCGTCTCCTACACCTACGGTCCCTTGCTCGGACTCTTCGCCTTCGGATTATTTACCAAAAGAAAGGCGCACGATGCACTAGTCCCTTGGCTGTGCATCGCGTCGCCTGTTGTTTGTTTCCTGCTTGATCAGCTTTTCGTAGCCCTCTTCAACTATCATTTCGGCTACGAGCTGCTGCTGCTCAATGGTTTACTGACTTTCTGCGCACTCTTCGTCTCGTCATTCCATGACGGTGTCGTCAGCAAGTAGCATCATTCCAGGATGATGCTTACGTTTTCCTTGGTGATGTCCTTGCTGTAATTGAAGGTGGCATCGTTCTTGGCACGGATGACGATGTCCTTCAGATGGATGCCGTCGATGGGCATCTCGGGCAAGCCGTTGAATTCCATCGCATAGCCGGCGTTGCTGCAGATGACGTTGCGGATGTCGATGTTGCGGAAGATGGGTGTCTCCTCGGTCACGGGCATTTCAACGGCAACGGGAGCAGTGCCGCCATCGGCCAGCACCTCGGCCACCGACTTGCCGCCGTAGTACATGTTGAAGGTGAGGGCATAGGTCTTGATGTCGTTCATCGAGATACCGTCGATGTAGATGTTCTCGACAATGCCGCCGCGGCCTCTTGTCGACTTGAAGCGCAGGCCCACGTCGGTGCCCAGGAACTGGCAGTCCTTCACCAAGACATTCCTCACGCCGCCGCTCATCTCAGAGCCGACGACAAAACCGCCATGTCCGGCAAAGACCGTGCAGCCGCTGACCACGACATTCTCGCAGGGCCTGCCGCGACGCCGTCCGTCCTTGTCCTTGCCGCTCTTCAGGCAGATGCCGTCGTCGCCGGCATCGAAACGAGAGTTGACGATGAGGGCGTTGCGGCACGACTCCAGGTCCAGGGCGTCACCATTCTGGGCGAAGGCAGGGTTGCGCACCAGCACATTGTCAATAATGATATTCTCGCACATCAACGGATGCAGGTTCCATGCGGGGGAGTTCTGGAAGATGACGCCCTCGAGCAGCACGTTCTTGCAGTCGACAAGACTCACCATGACAGGACGCAAAAAACGCTTGATCTCCTGCCACTCAGCATCGGTAAGTGGCTTGTCAGGCACGTTCATCGACGACATTGCCTCGCCTTTTGCGAAGCCCTCGGAGGGTACCCAGTAGTTCTTTTTCGAGATGACGCCACCTGGTTGGCTGGTCAGCGTCTGCCATTGTGCATCGGTCACCTTCGCCTTCTTCAGCGGACGCCAATACTGGCCGTTGCCGTCGATGGCACCATGTCCGGTGATGGCTATGTTCGTCTGTCCTACAGCGCTGATGGGCGACTGGCAGCGGCGTGTGTCCAATCCTTCAAAAGAGGTGGTCACAAGGGGGTAGAGATTCTCGTCGGCGGCAAACTGGATGACGGCACCGTGCTCCAGGTGTAGGTCGATGTTAGACTTCAGCACGATAGGACCCGTCAGCCAGATGCCGCGCGGCACTACCAGCCGTCCGCCGCCCTTCTGTGCCAGCTCGTCGATGGCACGTTGAAAGGCGTCAGTGCACAGGTGCTGACCTGTGCCGTCGGCAGCATAGTCTGCCATGGAAACCTGCCGCTGAGGTATCTGCGGCGCGTTCACCTCTGGCATGTTAAAGGGCAGTCCTTCGGTTAGTTTCTTGTAAGGATTTTCAGCACTTGCCATGATGCATACGGACAGCATCAATAGGACGGAAAATGTTTTTTTCATCATGTTGTTCTTGTGTAGTTTGTAGTTCGTTAGTTTTCTGAGGGTGCAAAGATACGTTTTTTTTTGAAAGACGCCAAAGAAAAATGAATAATACAGAGTATTTTTTTTTCGTAGCAGCAAATAATCAGTTCTTTTCTTTGCGATTTAATGGAAAAAGTGTAACTTTGCAAGCGAGTTGAAAAAGAATAACTAACAACAATAATAACTAAAGACCCAAGCCCTGATACGGTCCTCTCCTTTGGGAGAGTTAGAGGGGGGCCTCATATTTTATGTTTAAAGATTTAGAGATTTGGTGGGTAACCGGTGCACAGTTGCTTTATGGAGGCGATGCAGTCGTAGCTGTTGATGGTCACTCGAAGGAGATGGTAGAGGGCCTGAACAAGAGCGGCAACATTCCTGTGAAGATTGTATATAAAGGTACGGCCAACAGTTCGAAAGAGGTAGAGCAGGTGATGCTGGCTGCCAACAACGACGAGAAGTGCGTAGGTATCATCACCTGGATGCACACCTTCTCGCCCGCCAAGATGTGGATCAAGGGTCTGCAGCAGTTGCAGAAGCCGCTGCTCCACTTCCATACTCAGTATAATGCCGAGATTCCCTGGAGCGACATCGACATGGACTTCATGAACCTGAACCAGAGCGCCCACGGCGACATCGAGTTCGGACATATCTGCACCCGTATGCGTGTAGCCCGCAAGGTGGTTTGCGGCTACTGGAAGGACGAGAAGGCTCAGAAGCAGATTGCCGTATGGGCCCGCGTGGCTGCCGGTGTGGCCGACGCTCACAATGTGCGCTGCCTGATGTTCGGCATGAACATGAACAACGTGGCCGTGACCGACGGCGACCGTGTGGAGTTCGAGCAGCGTCTCGGCTACCATGTCGACTACTACCCCGTCTCTTCCCTGATGGACTACTTCAAGAAAGTGACCGACGCCGAGGCTGACGCTTTGGTTGAGGAGTACAAGAAGCTCTACACCATCAAGATCGACGAGAGCGGCGAGCAGGTTTACTGGGAGAAGGTGCACAACGCTGCCAAGGCCGAGATTGCCCTGCGCCGCGTGCTGAAGGATGAGGGTGCTACCGCCTTCACCACCAATTTCGACGACCTCGGCGATGCCGACATCGACGACCCGAACTTCTGCGGCTTCGACCAGATTCCCGGCCTTGCTTCACAGCGCCTCATGCAGGAGGGCTATGGCTTCGGTGCTGAGGGCGACTGGAAGACCGCCTGCCTCTATCGCACCCTCTGGGTCATCCAGCAGGGTATGCCCACCGGCTGCTCGTTCCTCGAGGACTACACACTCAACTTCGCAGGCGACCGCTCGTCATGCCTGCAGAGCCACATGCTCGAAATCTGCCCGCTGATTGCTTCCGACAAGCCCAAGCTCGAAGTACATTTCCTCGGCATCGGCATCCGCAAGCAGCAGACTGCCCGCCTCGTCTTCACCTCGAAGACCGGCCCTGGCATCAAGGCTACCGTCGTCGACCTTGGCAACCGCTTCCGCCTGATTTCTCAGGAAGTGGAGTGCATCGAGCCCAAGCCCATGCCCAAGCTGCCCGTGGCATCAGCTCTTTGGATTCCCCAGCCCACCTTCGAGATTGGCGCTGCAGCCTGGATTCTTGCCGGCGGCACCCACCACTCAGCCTTCTCCTACGACATCAACGAGGAGTACTGGGAGGACTTCGCCGAGATGCTGGGCATCGAGTATGTTCGCATCAACAAGCAGACTAACATCGCTGATTTCAAGCAGACGCTCCGCAACAACGAGGTCTACTTCATGCTGAACAAGGCACTGAAGTAACGGAGCTGCGAGAGCAGAGCCCGCTCGGCTTTGCCGCTTGCTACCGAAGGGACGCAAGAAGCTCGCATGAGTTTTGCCGAGTCGCGACGTTACTCGAACATAGTTCAAATAAACACCAATGCTCGTGGATTTTTCTTAAACACGAATTACCACGAATTATCAATAATAAAAAAGAGGCGAAGCCGCAACGGTTTCGCTTCTTTTTTCGCCTTATTGTTGGTAGTCTGAGAAAAAGTTTGTATTTTTGCACTCAGATTGGAACGAAACAAATCTGAAGATGAGACGGCCAGAAGTTGTAAACCTGATAAGCCAAGCTATACGGCGCGTCGCCCCTACGGCGACTGCCATCCTCTATGGCTCGGAGGCTCGCGGCGATGCCCGAGAGGATAGCGACATCGACGTACTGATCCTGCTTGAAGGCGACAAGCGTAATCTGAAATATGAAGATGAACTTGCTGGCGAACTATATGACATTGAGCTAGCAACTGGCATCCTCGTCAGTCCGATGATTATGCTACGTAAGCAATGGGAAAACCGTCCGTTTAAGACACCTTTCTATATTAATGTAATGAACGAGGGGATAAGACTATGAATGAAACATTAGACGAGCAAAGCAGGCTGTCACTCGTCCGATACAGGCTTGAAAGAGCAGACGAAACCATCGTTGAAGCAAAATTGCTGGCTGATGCTGGGCACTTCAACGCAACAATGAACCGTTTGTATTACGCTTGCTTCTATGCAGCCTTGGCACTGTTGGTGGCCAATGGCATATCGACGGCATCCCATGCTGGAGTAAAGACGATGCTCGGTCTTCACTTCGTGTCTCAAGGTTTGCTTGACAAGGAACACGGAAAGACGTTCAGCCGTCTTTTCGAAATCCGACACACTGGGGACTACGACGATTTCGTCTATTGCGATAAGGAGATGACCGACGAATACACCCCAAAAGCCGAGGCGTTCATACAAGCGATAAAGAAACTATTAGCAGATAATAACAAGTAGTAACGGATTAAAACTCAAAACAAGAAACAGACAGTAACGACAGAATGAATTGGGATGCAGACCGCACGGGTGCGGCTCGCCCAAGGGGACTATATTACAACTAACAAACATTTATTAACCGGAAACGGGAAATGTGCGTGACGTAATGCTCCCCATTCGACATACTTTGTGGATTTGAGCTTTCAAGCTCTTGTTCTCTTCATTTGAATACCGCCAAATATTCTGTACATGAGGACAAGCAGACTGGAAGTTCACGCCCGATGGGGCGTGGGCTATTAGTTGCTTATTTATGTACATGGTCACTTGGCGGTAACCAAAATGAAGAATAAGTAATCGGATGGTTTCACGCCTTTTCTTATTCCCCAAAAACAAAAAGTGAAAATGAACAAGCGATTAGGACGAATGTCTTTTCTGTGTTTGCTGATGATGCTCCTTATGCCTGCATCAATGTCAGCAAAAACTTACAAAGGAACTATAAATATCGTAGTTGGACAGGAATACTATGTGTCCCACGGCTATGAAAGCAATGCTTATACGGTATCTGGATATTGGACGAAGACAGATGGCAACGCTTTTGTTATTACCGGTAGCAGTAGTAGCAATGGAGGATGTACGATTAAAGGTAATCAAGTAGGCACATCAACCCTAAACTGGACAGGATATGTGTATGCCGGCGGGAGCGGCTGGGATGTGGAATACTACTGGACTATCACAGTGAGCGATCACTATGAATTACCACCACTGAGTGCAAATCCTCCTGGCGGCCAAGTGGAAAAGGGAACAATTGTTAAGTTATATGCCAATGGCAAGGGCGCAGAGTGGTCTTACGATTTCTTACATTATACTTTAAATGGTGACGATCCGTATGATTATATTGGAAATCGTTATAGTTATGAAGGAATACCTATAGAAGAGAACTGCACTCTTAAAGCGGTTGGCTACAAATGGAATGGCAACGATTATGATTGTAGCGAAGAACTTGTCGAGACTTATACTATTGTGGTTCCAGAATTGACCTTGTCAGCCTCGCCGTATGGTATTGGAAAGACATACGACGTAGGCACAGTAGTTTACCTTAGCACTCCAAATGTCTCAGGAGCAGAAATCTACTACACTACGGACGGTATCGATCCTTCCAAAAACAGCCAAAAGTATTCTTCTTCAGGCATAACAATCAATCAGTCATGTATCATAAAAGCGATAGCATATAAAGAAGGATACAAAGATAGTGGTATCAAACAATGGTATTACGCTATTAATCAGGATGACATCATTATTGATGCAACGAATTTCCCTGATGAAAACTTCCGCAACTACTTGCTTAATAGAGACTATGGTAAGGATGGAACAATCAGCAGTAAAGACATTAGAAATAATGTTGAAATGTCGCCCTCAAATAAAAGTATTAAAGACTTCAAAGGAATCGAGTCTTTTACTCTACTCCAAACTTTGTATTGTAGTGTGAATTCATTGTCTTCTTTGGATTTGTCTGGAAACAAATATCTTGAAGGCTTATACTGTCAATATAATTGGAATTTAAGTTCTATAAATTTGTTGAATAATGTTGCGCTTAAGGGTTTAAATTGTATGTCTTGTGGATTGACGTCGTTGGATGTGTCAAACAACAGCGAACTTTTAGGTTTAAGATGCGATTGGAATCAACTTTCTTCACTCGACGTTTCAAACCACAGCAAACTTGTAACTTTGAACTGTGAAAAAAACCACTTGGAATATCTGAATGTCTCAAATTGTACAGCACTAACTGAACTGAATTGCAGTAAGAATCAGTTGAAAGATTCTGCAATGGACGCACTGATTAACGGTTTACCCCAAAATACATCAAGTGAAGTGTTCCATTTCCGTGTTATAGGTAGTACAGGTAGTGGCGAAGGAAATGTGTGTACAAAGAAACAAGTGGCTGCACTGAAAGCCAAAGGGTGGTTACCAGAATGTTATGATGGAACAAATTGGGTGGAATATGCTGGTAGCGAAGAAATTGTCTACATTACCGACATTGATCTCAACAAAACGAGTCTCACACTTCTATCGGGACAGGAAGAAAAACTCACAGCCACCGTTAAACCCAACAACGCTACAAATAAGACTGTTACATGGTCATCAAGCAATCATTACGTTGCAACCGTGAGTAGTGATGGAACCGTGACTGCTGTCGCCGCTGGCAACGCCGTCATCACCTGCATGGCGAATGATGGCAGTGGAGTGACAGCCACATGTGATGTGACAGTCACTGATCCTGACCCTGATCCTATTGGTATCGCCATTAGTCCGACTTCAAAGACCATTGAACAGGGCGAGACGTTCACTGCCACCTATACCCTGACGCCATCGAATGCCACAACCAAAGTCACATGGTCGTCGGACAACGAAAGTATCGCCACCGTTACACAGAATGGTATTGTGACAGGTGTTGGCGTAGGCTCTACCTTCATTAACGTGGAGACTGCCAACGGTAAGTCGGCCTACTGCAAACTGACGGTGACCAATCCACAGCCCATAGAAGTCAGTATACCTAAGAGTGCCACGGTCAACGTTGGTGAGACCATCACCCTCACGGCAACGCTCACTCCTGCGAATGCCGTGACAACGCTCACATGGCAGATTGACGATCCAGCCATTGCCACCGTGGATGCCAATGGCAAGGTGACGGGTATAGCCGAAGGACTGGCCATCATCAAGGTAAGTACAGCCAACGGCCTCACTTCCAATGCCTGTAAGCTGACAGTAAATCCGCCATCTGGGATTGAAGACGTGACTATTGAGAAACTCACTCCCTCAGTGTTTTCCCTCTCCGGCCAGCGTCTTGCGGCTCCCAGGAAGGGCATCAACATCATTGGCGGGAAGAAGGTCGTAATTAAGTGAACAAGTTCATGCTTCCGAGCGTGAACGAGCACGAGCGAGAGCATCCTTCAACCAAGGATGCTCTTTTTGTAGCCTCTATAATTACTCGGCAACCTGAATTCAATCGTACCTTTTACCTCAGTTCGGGATAAGAAAGTTGCTAAAAAAGTTGGTAATCTGAGATATTTTTTGTACCTTTATAGGTGATTTCCAGTTACTTATAAAGCTGAACAAAAGAATAGCTCATGATTACCGACTACAAAATTACAGAAAT
>JAILAA010000089.1 GCA_024681875.1 Prevotella sp. | reverse complement strand
CTTATCGTTTTCATAGCTGTTTACATAGCCGCCGTCCTCGTCGATAAGCCCTTCGTACTGCTGTGCCCTGACAGGATCGGCATACTGGATGCGGTTGAGCGTGATGGGAAAGCTGCTACTCGTCAGCAGCAAAGGGTTGTCGAAATCCACACGATGCAGCGCCTGGTAGTTCTCCATCTTGCTCAGCTCCTTCAACTCTACGCTGTCGGTAATCTCTGCGTAATAGACACCGTCGCGCTGCTCATATTTCCTAACGGCACTTTCATGATACATTGCGTAGTCCATCACGGCCTCAGCAAAACTCACTTGCAGTTCGGCCAATGCCAACTGCATTTCCTGAGGCGTAAAATGGCTGCGTCGGCTCTCCACCTGCAGGCGGTAGAGCATGTTTTGCCAGGTGCGTTCCTCCACCTCGCCCACTTCGCTGAACTTTCCCTTGAACATGGCCAAGGGATAGACCAAACCCCATGATTTCATGTCCGACTTCAGCCAGCGCTCCACCTCCTTGCTGCTGCCATTATTATAATAGCACTCATACCGGCCGTGCTCGTTTTTCTTAACGGTGATGTCGATGGTCTCACCTGGACGGGCGAAGAAAGGCAACTCCCCGAAATCCACCTTTGAGTCGTAGGTGTGGAAACTGTGTCGGATGGGATAGCTGGCCTGGAATTTCTTCTCGAATGAGCCGTCGGCGGCAATGTCGAGCACCAGCGTGGCATCGTCTTTTTCGAACACGTCCTCGAAATAGCATTCCATCGATGTGAAGCCGAACTGCTCCGCATCGTAACCCTCGATACGGCCCTTCACGGTGATGGTGTCGGTCTTGAACCAGTCCTCGGGCACCGTCCACGGGTTAGCATCGGCGAGTTCCTGCATCGTTGGATATTTTATTGTGTATTTCTTATCGTGGATGCCTAACAGTTTGAATGCTCTGGTTCCGTCGCCCTCGATGAAGTCGAACACCTGCGTACGCTTCGGCAAAGGCTCGAAATGCATGGTAAACTCGGTGATGCCACTCTCTGGCGACTGTACCCATGTGTTGAGTTTCAGTCCCTCGGCAGAATGTAGCGTGTAGCGGTTGCCGTCCTCGTCCATGAGATAGGACGATGAGACGAATTGGAAACTCTGTCCCTTGGGGTACTCCATTGTGAAGTGTACGGTTGTCGCAGTGTCTCTGAAGATAACTACACGGGCTTTCAGTTCGCCGCTCGACACATTTACGCAGGCCATTGCCACGGGGTTCTTGATGGTCTTGAATGTCTTTGCCTGCCCAACCATTGCTACGAGGGCGAGCAGGATGGTGATGATGGTTTGTTTGTTCATTATTAATTTCGTTTTTATTTATGGAATACTGCGCCAATGATATAATAGTATGGGCAAAATTTGAAGTATTCGCTGGCCTTGGCTTTCTCTTCTGTCAGTTCTGTGTCTCCACAGAAACGGATTCCTTTCGCTTGCTCGTCCCACCAGAAAGAGCCGTAGAAGACAAGGGGAATGAAGGTGTCAAGGGAGAAAAAAGTGGGCTGGTATGGCACTCTCTGATAACGGTAAACGGTTGGGGAGGCTTCGGTGATAGGCTTCAGCGTCAGTTTCCATGGCGCTGCATCATTGCGAGAAGAACGCAGGGTGACGGTCTCGATAGAGTCCGACTGAATGGGAGAAAAACCTATGGAGAGGGTCTTTGAAAGACGGTATATGCCCCGTTCCATATCGTCACCATCTTTTTCATCATAGATACTCTTCTGGTCTTGCTCGTTGAAGTCTGAAATCATGGTCTTTGTCCTGAAACCGTACAGTTTCTTCTCGTCAATCATCCCCTGCTGGTTATACTCGCGGATGACGATGGTGAAGCCCGACACGGAGTCGCGCAGAGAAGAAATGTCATAGGTGAAAACTTCATAGCCGTACATGGCCATGTGCTCCATGAAGTCTTCGGGCGTGGCCGCTACTTTTTTGATTTCTTGCGCTTGCCCCGCCATTGCGACGAGGGCGAGCAGGATGGTGATGAGGATTCTATTCATAGTCTGATTTGTTTGTTTTAATTGACAAAGATACGTCATCCTCGTTGAAATGTGATGGACGATGCAGTTAAATGTTCTTAACGAGAGAAAAGTCTTTACTTAGGTAAAGAGTAAAGTGACTTGGGGCTATGCTGTGTACGATTTTGTCCGAGCGCTTCGGATTTTTGTCCGAGCACTTCGGATTTTTGTCCGAGCGCTTCGGATTTTTGTCCGAAGCCTTCGGATTTTTCGGACGAAATCATTTGTAGATGTAAGATAGATGTAAGATAAATGTAAGATATACTATATGTAACACTCTGATAATCAGCATTAGATGTAAGATAGTCAGATAAATATCTTTTTTATTGCTAGTATGCACTAGGGCAATGGTTGAAGAGATGTCGCGCAAATCTCAAATATGATGAAGCAAAAGGTCTCCACAAGCGGAATGGACTTCATCAAATATCTCCCGACAACGCTGCTCTTTCATCTTGATTTTAGTGCCCACGGCAATCATGTCAGCTAATGTCGGGTTGCCAGTCGGCTCTTGTAGGCTTTCTTCTTGTTGGTGTTCTTGCGAATCTGCGTCAGCTCCTCCATTGTGGCATATTTGGGTGTTGCGAACAGGTTCTTGATCTCGGAGGTATAGCCTAACGCCATAGCAAGGGCTATCAGATTCTTCAGCGAGACAAGGCCTTTCTGCTCAAACCTGACGATGTTGCTAACGGCAACCTGTGCAGTCTCAGCCACTTGTTCGCGGGTCATGTTCTTTTCAATCCGCCTGTGTCGGAAGTCCTCGGCCAACTTTAGGGATATGTCATCCGTCGTCTCAAGCGTATAGTTGTCAAGAACTGATAACATATTGTCTGTATCTATTCTTTTCATAAAAGAAACTGATAAAATATTATCAGTTGCAAAGTTGCGAAGAATCCTTCAAACTACCAAGGAAATCAGTCTCTTTTTTCTGTCCTTTTTGTCTTTCTTATTTGCTCTGTATGATTCCAGTCTCTGTATCGCGATGGTTCATGGTGCGCTGAATGTCTCGGTACTTGCGGCCAGACGACAGGTGCCAGGTGAGATGGAACGTCAGCATATTGCCGAAATCGCGGCTGTGCTGGGATATTTCTTTGTGGATATAGCGGCTTAGGATCTCTGCCTTATGGCTGAGGGGACTGGAGCAGAAGGGATGCTGGGCGTAAAGGGAAAGGGTGATGTCCTTCATCTGATAAGAAGCCGTAAGATACCAAGCGGCAGGCTGGTGACCACGATGCTCGCCCTCCATAAAGTGCCAGCCGTTGTCAGCGTATGCGGTCAACGTCCACTTTCCGAGATAGGCTTCTATGCTGGCACCGCCGTTGAAAGCCGTGTACGTGTGGCGATAATCATCGGTGAAGTTGAAGAAGCGCCAGACGCCTCCGTAGATGGTGGCAGACAGATGCTCTGGTATAGCCTCCCATCGGTTGTAGCTTTGGATGAAGAAGAAGCTGCACTCGTTCTTGCCTTGCAAGCGACCGGAGGTCGAGCGGTTGGCGTTAGTCTGTGTCTGAAAGAAATGGCCGTCCTTACGGGTGAATTTCTCCATGTTACAGTCGGCGTTCAAGCGCCAGTAGCCTTGCAGCTCACTCGTCAATCGTGGTGTGGAGTAAGTCAGGCGGAGGTCATGCGAAGTCACCCTGTTTGGCTTAATCTCTGGATTGCCGACCAATGTCTCCATGACATTCTGCTTGATGGCGACATCGCTGACGAGTGCAATCTGTGATACGTGCTGCGACACCTCGAAATCGTATTTCATCTTCAGGTTTCTGGCCAACGGATAGGCAAGCGTCATCTTGGGACGGAACAGCAGGAACCGGTCGTTGCATCCTGCCTGCCGATAGTAGCGTGTGCTCATGCCCAGTCCTCCCATATAGCCGAGCTTGCCAAGACGTCCTTTCAGCTGTCCGAAGAAATAGACCGATGATGAGCGCATGGAGTTGGTGGCGCAGGCATCGCCCGAGTACACATTATTAATATACCGCTGACCGTATTGAATTCCCAAGGACAATGTGAAGGGTTTCAGACGGTTTTCATAGATGGCTTCACTCCAAAGCGAATATGTCTTTCCCTTTGCGCTGTAGGCATAGCTGCCACCCTCGTTGTGCTCAGCGTAGCTGTCGGTCTTGATATAGGCTCCCACGGCATTGGCTGTCAACGACTGATGATTGGCAAAGTCGCGATGCAGATAGATGTCAAGCACTGGTGATGAGGAGCGTGACGAGGAATGGTCTTCGTAGGTCTCAAACTTTTCCCATGATCTTTGGGGCTGGATGTCTCGGCGGGCAGACAATTTCGACTGGAACACATAGTTCGAGTCGCTCAGGCTATAGGTCAGCTGAATATTGTGGTCGAGGCTTTTGTTTTGGCCTTCCAATTGCTTTCGTAGGATGCGTTCTGTCTTTCCCGACTCCAGTTCGTAGGTTGCCTGTTCTTCGCGTTCCGTTCCCTTGAAGTCTTGGTAGTCCATCGAGTAGCTCACTCCAAACTCGCTCTTCCCATAGTTGAACTTTCCATAGGCAGTCTCGTCACCATTGATGGTAGTGAGCGTGTTGGTCAGGTCTGCCCCAATATCGTAGCCGCTGACTGGCTGCTTGACGATGATATTGACCACGTAGGCTATTCCCTCGCCATATCTGATTCCAGGATTGTCGATGTAGTCGATCTGTTGCACCGCTTTCATGTCAAGTGCCAGCATGTCTTCTTTCGATGCAATGATGTCGTTGATGCGTATTTGCACGCTGCCAAGGTTTGAGAGCGCCGTGACGGTGTGCATCACGGGGTCGATACGCAGATGGGGGAGCGTCAGTTTCGATAATAGCGAATAGCCGTTGGCGGAACTTTCCACTTGCTGGCGTGTTGGAAAGATAGTCAGACCTTCTACGCGCTGTACAACCTTTGAGCCTTTTACGGTAACCTCCTGTAGTGTCTCACCCTCCTTGATGTCCTGTGCATAGGCGCCCGTCATGCTGATAAGAAGGGGCAAAAACAATAATCTCTTCATACGTCTGCTGTTTTTGATTGCAAAAGTATGAAGAGATGGTTCGTCAGCCAAAAATACTTCCTGACATTTGTCTGACATTTTGCTGACAATCGTCTATCTATCTGATTGTCAGTCCGTATGATTTGCCTCTGTCTGATTCTATTTTGAGGTCGGAATGTTCCTCAATGATAGGTTTGAGTCGGCGGATGAGTGTGTAGAGCGTTTCGTTGGCATCCTCTTTCTTGGGCCAAAGAGCATTGCAAATCTCTGTTTTGGAGAGTTGATGCGAGGGAGATTGCCACAGCATCTCCATCAGTTGCTGTTGCATAGGTGTCAGTCTCACTTCGCTGCCTTTTGCATCTATGAATCGCCCGTTTTGCAGAGCCAGGCCGCCATACATTCCCAAAGTCATACTGCGCCGATACTGATACATGCAGAAGAGTCCCCATAGCAATGCCATCGACCAGAGGACCATTGACGGTCGTTGGTCAGAGAGCGAGAAAATCGTTGCCACTGATACCTGTGGGCGTGGACAGAATCCTTTTTGGGTATCTACTGCCAGAATGACTTTTCCTTTCAGCTCCTCTATTTGCAGGTGACGATTGAACACCTGTATCGTGTCGGCACTAATCACGTCTGTCTGCTGTTCATCCAGGGCTTTGACCAGCGCTTGGTTCATGTCTGCAGTCACCATCCTCTCCGTAGCCCTGTAACTTGTCAAGCTTGCCATGACTGAAGTTATGATCAGTGCAAAAAGCACTACTAATGCGTGTCGTCGTTTCATATTTTTTATCAGAACATGTGTCGTTTGTGGATTCAGAAACTTGGCTCCGCGTCGCCGCGCTGGTAGCTTGTCCAACCATCGGCGTCTTGGTGATGGAAGCCCGAGATGCGGAGGGTAGTGGTTGTGCTATCGTAGTCGAAGAGGCCATTGTAGCTGTAGGCCATCCAACCATTACCCTCATTGTCGAGCGCATCAAACGGGGCATAAAGGATGAGGTGATTCTCGCCCACTCCGCTGTCGTTCCTTACCCACTGCAGCCGCCACGTGCCTGTGAACGTGCCACTCAGTTCCACGTCCTCCCAGTCGGTGTAGCGTTGCTCACCGTCTATGGTGACGAGCTGGCGTGTCTGCCACTTTCTCATACCGTTCATTTTTTCGTCGGTCTGGAATGTGAGGCGCTCGAAGTAACGCTGCGTGTCGCTGATGTTCTCGTAGTGCCACGTGCCAACGATAATCGGCCCGTACTGCTCATTCAGCAGCACCGTCTTTTCGTGTGCCTCCGGGTCGGCATATCTTGGCTCATCGCTGCCGCAAGAGGTGAGGGAGATTGCAGCGGCCATCACGAAGATGCATCACCAAAGTTTCATTGTTTTCATTTTGATATTTGTTGTTAATGTTTCTTCTATATATAAACGCTAATCGTCGCGACAACTGTTGTTGTTCGAATTATGGTTTTTCCTCGTCAGGGAAAGGAAGCGCATCGGCCTCATGACTTTCTATCGGTTTGATGTAGTCAGAGGCTCGTTCTGGTGACACAACGGAACGACAGAGACGACGCTCCATGGTCTGACGGGCATCACGGGCTACACTGCCGCCCTCTTTGGCAATGCGCTGGCTTTCTGCCATCGTCTGCGGGTTCGACTGTCGCGAGTATTCTGTTGTGGCGACTTCAGCAAGCGTGTTGAGAGCCAGTTCGATATTGGTCATATTATCGCGTAGGTTCTCTTTCTTCAGCCTTTTGTAGCGTTTATACTCGCCTGTAGTCATTCCGCTCCACGCCTTGGTGAGTACGTTAGTGAGGATAGCAAAGTCCTTTGGTTCGTGTATGCCAGAGCGGTGCCACTCGTCGGTCAGTTCCTTGCGCATCTCTATGGAACGCACACGTTCATTGATCCAACGGTCGCTGTAGCCCTGTCGGCGGTAGTCCTCAACAGCCATCTGGAAAGTCAGTTCAGGGTCAATCATCTGGTCAATGCGCTGGGCACCCACTTCGGCAAGCCATTTCTTCACGGGTTCTGCTTTCTTCGAAGGGATGGACTGGATAATACGGAAGATACCTTCGAGGTCAGCGGATGTTGTCTTACGACGTTTGCCATCTGGAGCAAGCATTTCAACAGGGGTACAAATTGTACCCCACTTGGAATTGAGTTCGGGGTCACGAGCACGCATTCGCTTGATGTATTGCTTGACATCGGTGCTATCGGTTAACACTTGCACAATGTCAGCCACGGCGAAATAGTACTTCTCTTTCTCAGCATCCCAGACGATGCGGACTTTCTTACCCTCAAAGAGCTGTATGGCGAAATTCTCGTTCATGTCATTACAAGTTGATGTGCTGCAAAGTTACAACTTTTTTGCGAATAATAATCGTTTTAGTCTTACCTTTTACAAATTATTAGGTGAAAACGTGACGGCCTTACGGATGTGTGATGTAACCTTTTCCGCGAGTCACTTCGGACAGCAAAGTTACCATTATTCAACTTCGTAGCCCTTCACCGTTACACTTGGCCCCATAGGAACGGTCATGCCGCTTCTGATGGCGATACGGCCAGCGTAGCTCTTGTGGAAAGAGCAAGGGAAGACAATGCGCCCCTTGGTGTCAGAGATATCGACGATGGAGATGCCGATGAAATAGCGCTTGTGCCGTTCCAGAACGAGTGGCTGACCAGGCTCGATGACAAGCCGTTGGCTCTCGTCAGTCCTGGTGAGTTGCTGATAGATGGGACGGGTCAGGATATTGCGACATTCTTTGCCGTCCATCTCATAGACATTGATGCTGAGCGTACTGCTTTCGTAGGAGCATGACTTGACGGGGACGATGAAGTGAGACACACTCATGCTCTTGCCGCCGATACTCACAATAGGACCCATCTCCTCGGTCTTGTCCAGGTCGCCGCTCATCGCCGCCGTACCTGGAGCCGGCAGGCCTTTGTGGGCAATGGTCTTGGCTTTCTTGTGGATGAAAGGCACCTCGTCCAATGTCACAGCCCGTTCCTTTAGCATGACGGTGATGTTGCCTTCCGCATATTCTTCGCGGTTTAGGGTCTTCGGCTCGTAGCTTACATGTGAGAATGTTAGGCTGGCATCGCCATCATTCGGTATGTTGATGTCGAAATGTCCGTTCTTGTCGCCGATGACCGCCCTCACGATACTGTCGCCAGACAGCGTCATTGTCACCGTCACATACTCCACCGCTTCACCTCGCTCGTTGACGATACGTCCCCTAACGGTGATCTGTGCCGTTGCAGGCATAGAGAGCAGGAGATTGATAATGCCAATTAACAACAAATGATTCATCTCTTCAATAAACAGTGGTTTTTGGTAATTCTTGCACTATAGGCGTTAATTCTTCTAAAAGCAGCACCCGTCATCCCGACGGATGCTGCGGATCATATAAATATTAACGAGAGAGCCTTTATGGAAAAAAGACTCTTATGGGCGGCAAAAGTACAGAATAAAAAAAGAAAAACCCTCGACAAAGACCGAAAAGTGGATGCCGAGGGTGTAAGTCTTTACTTAGGTAAAGGATTTCTCGTGTTATTGCCCGTAAGTGATGTTGCGGCGTATCACGGAGATGGTTTTGGGCGTGATGTTAAGGAATGAGGCGATGGCGTTGAGGGGCAGGTGCTCGACGATGCCGGGACAGCGATGCAGCAACAGCTTGTAGCGCTCGCGAGGTGCGGTGCGATGGAAGTCAAGATAGCGGGCACGGGCCTGACTGAGCAGATGCTCAGCGATGATACTGCGCAACTCCGTCTTTTCAGCGTCTTGACGGAAAAAGTCCATCAGCTGCTCGCCGCTCACCCTGAGCACGCGGGTGGGCACCATCGCCTCGATTGTAGTCTGAGCCGGACGACTGTCGAGGCAGGCGGGATAGTCGCCAGCAAACTCGCCCTCGAATGAGAACCAGGTGATGTGCTCCCTGTCGTCGCTGATGCCATACGTTACATATTTAAAGCACCCCTCGGTGACGAAGCCGAACCACCGTGCGGGGTCACCCTCGCGCTCGAACTGCTCGCCCTTGCGGTAAGTGACAGCCTCGCCCTCCTTCCTGCAGAACTCGCGCAGTGCCCGCAGGTCAATACCATTGTCTGTTTTCTTGAATTTCTGTTCCATACACCATGATGTTTTGAGTGCAAAGGTACAAATAATTCGTGAGAGAAGCGATAATGGTAATATAGATTAACACCTTCTTCCTCATACTCTACGAAATGGGTATGGAAGATCGCTCGGCGACGCAGGAGACGCTTGTTCCACGAAGTGGTCTCTAGAAGGACGTGCGTCGCATCATGGGAATCACCCAAGAGGCCATCCGCATTCTTGCGTCCCGTTCTTGCGTCCTTAGCAGTAGCAAGCGGCAGAGCCGAGCGGGTAGCAAGCGACCTAAGGTCGAGCGCCCGCTGACGCGCCCATTCCCGCTAACGCGCCTACCCGTAGCCTTTCCCGTTGCCTTTCCACAAGGTACAGGATTCTTCGCCACTAAGTTTCGAAGTGTGGCACGCAATCAGCAGAATACAAAGATGTAGAATTACAGAAAAGTATACTTTCATGCACTCGGCTAAGAAAAAAGGTCAAGTCCCGATTGTTGAGACTTGACCATTTACGATTCTAATAGGTCGATGCACTTGCACTGGTAAGCTGCCACCGGCCTGTGTCTTTCCGCATCGTGAAGCGGAGCTGGAGGGGCCACGTGTGTTTGCCGCCGCCGAATACGGCAGCGAGGACGCGGCTACGGCTTGTCATCACGGCACTGTCGCCATAAACCTTGATATCCAACTGCTCCATCTCGGCACTATAGTAATTAAGGGTTCCATTGCGGATGGCTTCCAGATAGACCGCCTTCGACTGTCGCATACCCGTCATGTGGGTTAGCACGAAGTCGTCGGCATGCAGCTTGTCGAGCGTCGCGATGTCCTTGGCTACCATCGCCTTGTACATCTGCTCGTGGAGTTCCCTGATTTGGCTCTCATCGTCCATGGCATTTCCTTTTTCAGTGCCCTGTCCGCAGGCTCCCAATGGCAGGAGTACGTACAGGGCTATCAGAGTCAGTAGTCTGTTCATTCTATTCTGCCATACCGGCGATGATACGAGCCTCACGGTCAGCATTGGCGGCTTCGGCTCCATGGATGGGAGTGCCGTTCAGCACATTGGCCGTCGGACAGAGTTTCTTGATGAAACGCTCTGAACTGCCCATGCCGCTGCCTTCATTGGTACAGAAGGGGATGATGGTTTTTCCGCTAAAGTCATAGCTTTCGAGGAACGTGTAGCACACCATAGGCATCGTGCCCCACCAGTTGGGATAGCCTAGGATGATAGTGTCGTACGCATCGATAGAGTCCAGCGGATTCTTCACTTCCGGACGAGCATCATCGTGCAGCTCTTGCTTGGCCTCTTCGATACATCTCATATACGATTTTGAATACTCGTAGGTCGTATCAATCTGGAACATGTCGGCATCGGGTAGCAGGGCCTTGATCTTCGCAGCCACTACCTCTGTATTACCCAGCTGCAGGTTCTTGATACTTCCGTTTACAAAATTCTCTCCGCGACGAGAGTAATACGCAATCAAAACTTTTTTTGCCATAATTTTTTTCTCCTTATAAATTATTGATGGTGCAATGATGCGAGTAAGCGAGAGCAGTGCAAACGTGTTTGCAACTGCCGAGCGTGAGCACCTTCGCCGTTTCTGACGGCAAAATTACAAATAATACGGCAATGCTGTTGTACCAAAATTACGGATTCACTTACCCATCTTACGGAATTATTCAAGAATCAGTAATTTGGGTAATTCAATCCGTAAGATTTATACAAACCGGCAGCAAAAAATGCAGTAATTTTGCCGACGTAAATCATCAAATAGAAAAATATGGATTTCAGAATGCAAGACCGTATGGAGTTGAAGGCCTTAGTAGACTTCTACGCAACAGAGAGTGACAAGAACAATCAGGACTGCTACGTGGAGATTTTCCGTCCTGACATCAAGTTGAACGTGTATTTCGGTGGCAAGTTGGGCATGACGGCTACAGACGTACAGGACATGATTCGCCAATACAAAGCCTTCGGTGCTGCCAAAGTGTCGTTCCACATGAACGGCCAACAGAACGTGGACTTTATTGACGAAACCCACGCCACGGGCACCTGCTATGCTCTGGCTACATTGGTAACCGAGGAGAATGGTAGGGACAAGTTGACGGTACATGCCGTACGCTATTTCGACAAATACGTGAAGATTGACGGTCGCTGGTGGATTGCCGAGCGCGAGCAGTATTTCGAGTGGAGCGCATTCCCACAGATGGCATAAATTAAAGAATTGAAAAAATAAGAGGTATTTGGCGCAAGGATAGCATTTTTTTTGCTATCTTTGCGCTGTGATTTAAGATGATATGAAACATTTCGACACAATACAGGAATTCAATGACATGCTGGGTGTGGAGACCTTGCATCCGATGGTGAGCGTGGTAAACTTAGGGCTGGCCAAGCCGATGAAGCACATGCGCCACACAAACGGCTTTTACTCTGTGATGTTGAAGGACGAGAAGTTCTGCGACATCGTCTATGGCCGTTCACGCTACGACTACGACAAGGGTTCTGTTGTTTCGACGGCACCCGGACAAGTCGTAGGTATTGAACCGACAAACGAGGCTTTAGGAAACGAAACTCTGGAGTTGTTCCAGCCCGTCGGTTGGGGGCTATTCTTCTCGCCCGAGTTGATTCACGGCACATCGCTAGCGCGCAATCTGAAGGAGTACACCTTCTTCGAATACCAGGCCAACGAGGCACTCCATTTGTCTGAGCGTGAACGCGAGATATTCCTGCATTGTCTCGATGAGATACAGTCGGAGTTGAAACAAGGCATCGACCGTCTGACGCGCCGCCTGATTGTATCGAACATCGAAATCCTGCTCGACCATCTGCTGCGCTTCTACGAGCGCCAATTTATCACCCGAGAGATTACGAACAGTGACCTGCTCAGCCGCTTTGAGCAACTATTGAAACGCTACTTCGAGGGCAATAATGCCATGAAGAATGGTCTGCCCACCGTCCGCTACTGCGCCTCTGAACTTTGTCTGTCTCCCAACTACTTCGGCGACCTGATCCGCAAGGAGACGGGCAAAACGGCTCAGGAGCATATCAAGCTACACACCCTCGATGCCGTCAAGAGAGAATTGGCTAATCCGGAGAAGACCATCACCGATGTCGCCTACGGCCTCGGCTTCCAGTACCCACAGCACCTCAGCCGTTTCTTCAAAAAAGAGACGGGGGTGTCGCCAGCCGAATATCGCCAGCAGTTATCATAGACAATGATTAGTTTTTTCCTTTATTGGCAGTGGGTGGGGAAAACGGTGGTGGTGCTCGCTGCCACACGTTTTTGTTGTATGGATAGCATCCCAAGTTGTTGACAGTAGCCTCCTATGTAGTTACCACATCCAGCATCATCATCAGAGCGAAGCCCACGGCGAAGAGGATGGTGCTGAGATTGGTGTGCTGACCACTGCTGGCTTCTGGTATCAGTTCCTCTACGACTACGTAAAGCATTGCTCCTGCTGCAAAGGCCAGCAAATAAGGGAGCATGGGAACGAACAGCGTTGCCAGCAAGATGACGAGGATGGCTCCGAGAGGCTGGGCAATGCCACTGAGGCATCCCAACAGGAAGGACTTAGTGCGCGACCTGCCTGAAGCACGCATCGGAATAGAGACGACGGCACCCTCAGGAATATTCTGAATGGCAATGCCGAGTGACACGACGAGCGCACTGGCGGCACTGATGCCCATTCCCGTCTGTTCGGCTCCTGCCAGCACCACTCCGATGGCCATACCTTCAGGGAAATGGTGGATGGTGACTGCCAGCATCAGCATCGTTGTACGGGAGAGACTTGAGCGCGGGCCTTCCGGCTCAGCGTTGCCAAAATGCAGGTGGGGCGTCAGCACATCGATGAGCAGCAGGAATCCCATACCCAACAAAAATCCTATAACGGCAGGCATGACAGCCCATTTCGAATCGCCCTGCATCTCGACAGCAGGCAACAACAGCGACCAGAACGAAGCTGACACCATCACGCCAGCGGCAAAGCCAAGCAGCGATTTTTGCAACAGTCCCGACATCTCTTTTCCCGTCAGGAACACCACTGCCGAGCCAAATACGATGCCCAACATAGGCACCAACAAACCTATCAGAATCGTATCCATTTCGTATACATCTTTGCCGTTTTTCTGTGCGCAAAGGTAAAAAACAAATCCCGACGGTACAATACCTAAAAATGAGGTTTATGCCGTCGGGATTTAATACGTGTTTTATGCCTTGTTGAACTTCTCCTTGGGTTGCTTGCAGCGCGGGCAACGCCAATCGTCGGGCAAGTCTTCGAAAGCAACGCCGTCGTGCTCTGCCGGGTCATACACATAGCCACAGATAGAGCAGACATATTTACCTGAAGCCTCAGCCTTGGAAAAATCAACCTCTGCAAGGACGGTTGGCACGGGATTGTCGAGGTCCATCACCCGCTTGGCCTCCAGATTCTCATAGCCCTGCGGGGTGTGGGTACCCATATAAACGGTAGGATTGTTGCGGACGAACCCACGCACCCGGTCCAATGTCTCGCGGGCAGCGGGCAGGTCGTCATACACCACCGACAGCTTATTCTCATACAGTGCCTCGTCTACATAGGTGATATCGGCCTCGAACATATAGTAGAGTCCGTCGTTTTCCGCAATTACAAGACTATTGCCATTGGTATGGCCTTTGGCCTTGATGAACCACACGCCGTCGCAGATTTTCTGCGTCTCAGGGAAGTTGTGATAGGGGCCGTCGGTATAGGTCACAGGCACCAGATTGGGCAGACCCTTCAGTTCTTCTGCCTGCATCTCATCGGCTCCCACATAAATCTTCGCATTGGGGAAAGAGCGGAGTTCTCCGCTGTGATCGCCGTGACGATGGGTCAGGAGAATCTTCGTCACCTGTTCGGGCTTGTAGCCCAATGAGCCCAGTGCATCCATGTAACTGCAGATGTCTTTGCCTGTATAGGCCATTGCCTTCTCGTCGATAACCTCCTCAGGAAAGCCTGCGGGCAGGCCTGTGTCAACCAAAATAACCTCCGAACCGGTATCAATCAGATAGTTCTGCAGACTACCACGATAACGGATGTTGTGGTCGAACTTGTCTGGGCCTTCCTCACCGCCAAAGGCAAAGGGCTGGGTGTAGTACCCGTCGCGCCTGAATTTTACTGCTTTGATAATCATTGCTATACGGGATTAGAATGTAACGGTCTCTACCAATTCCATCATCTTGAAGAAGTCGGCCTTGGCATCTTTCAAATAGTACATCACGCCATTCTCACCATTCTCGCCGAGGGCAGGCTTCAATACAGGCATCTTGTCGACGAGCGCCTTGCCCACCTCAGGACGATTGTCCTCCACGAGTTTGCACTCGATACGGAGTGTCTGACCCTTGAAGGCACAAATCTCCGCCTTCTGGTTTGCGGCTATCTGACGAGTTGCATTGGTTTTGCCAAAGGCCATGATGTAGATCTTGTCCTCGAAATAGAGCATGGCTCCATAAGGACGTACGCGGGGCTGGTCGCCCTCCACTGTTGCGAGATAAAACGTTCCTGCGTTCTCCAGGAAATCGAATACTTTCTTTGTTGCTTCCATTGTTTAATTGTTTTATGTTGATTATTATTCCTCTACAGGTACGAACTTTTCCTTCTTACGCTTGCAGCGGGGACAGCGCCAGATGTCGGGAAGGTCTTCAAACTTTGTGCCGGGAGGTATTCCTTGCTTCGGGTCACCCACTTCGGGGTCGTAGACGTATCTACATGGGCATTTCATCTTTGCCATAGTCGTAAATGTTTTAGGTGATTAGAATTACTAAAGGGAGGTTAGGCTTGGTATCTGTGTCATTGCACAGTCACACCGGCCTGACCTCCCCAATGATGAAGCAGAAATTAATCTGCGTTGCGGTGCTAATGCACCTACCGAAGCCAAAACTTGATTACTGAGCCGGAGCCCACTTGCAGCGGACGGGCGACACGATGGCACCCTCTTTCTTCAGCTCGGCGAAAGCCTTGTCCACTTCCTTGCGGTCGGCACCCAGTGCCTTTGTCACATCACCAGCCGAAACGGGCTTGCCTGCCTCGCGCATACATTTTAATACAGTTTCTTTCATATATATAAGTAGTAGTTTGTTTGATAATTACATCATTGCGGTGAGGAAATTCTCGTAACCCAGCTTCTCGATATAGTTGAGGTACTGGCACTCCCAAGCCATGTGGTCCTTCTCGCCCTCAATCCACTTGTAGATGAGCTTCTGGGTGATGTAGTCGTCAGCGAATGCAGCAGCCATCTCGCACAGGTCTTTGATAGCATCGGGAGCATAGTCAGACTCTATCTGCTGCTTCGGGTCGTCGTAGAAGGGGAACTCCATTGTCTTCATAGCCTCCTGCAGGTCAGCGGGCTTGCAGCCAAGCTCTACCAGGCGGTTCAGCACCTCTTCAGCCTCTTCCCATTCTTCCTCAGCTTCTTCCTTCCACTTGTCGGCTAACTTGTTCCAACCCTGCAGACGGCAATATGCCGAGAAGGCAAAATGTTGCTTACTGTTTCCAAACCATGCTGCGCCATAAAAGGCGAATTTCTTCAAAGCTTCTTCCTTAGTCATAATTTTGTTTGTTTTTAGTTAAAAGATGAATTACGTTTGCAAAGATACGGATTATTCGGAAAACAATCATTGTCCTAAACAATCAAAAATTCTACCCAAACAAACTTTTTTTATCTTTTTTCCTTTGGCTTTTCACAATAATTGTTATACCTTTGACCTCGATATGTACAAACTAAGGGATTTCCTGACATCTGTTCTCGGCATGTCGCCCGACGACGTGGTTTCCGACGAGTTGTATTGCACTGAAGGCAATACCAAGCGGACGTTTCTCACCAACCAGATGCAGGAGACGCTGGCGGGCTACACCTATACGCTGGTGCATGAGGGCTGGTTAGAATTGCTTTATAATGACCGAATGCTGACACTCCAAAAGGGCGATTTGTTAATCTACTCGCCTGGGGTGCAGGTCAGGATTATCAATGGTTCGAAGAACTATCATAGCGTCTGCCTGATGATCGACGAGCAGGCGGCGCTCGAGATTCCAGGTGTGCGCAGTGTGATTCACACCGCATACCAACCCATCGCAGAATTTGGGCGACCTATCATCCATCTTGAGGAAGAACAGGCTGCCCATTTCTGGCAACACATGCTTGAAATCATCCGCTATCTACGCTCCAACCACCGCTATCTCCATGAGGTTTTGCGCACCCTGTTTGCTCAGTTTGTACTCGACCTGATGGATGCCATGGCCCAGAACATCGGTCCGGGGCATATGAGCGAGCGCACCACAGAGTTGTTCATCTCCTTCATGCAACTTCTGAATCAACACTTCGTTGAACATCACGACATCGGATTCTATGCCGACAGACTGCACATCACCACCATCCACCTTTCGCGCATTGTCCGACAAGTGACTGGACGTACAGTGATGGACTACATCAACCAGATGCTGCTGATGGAAGCCTCTTGGCTTTTACAAACCTCTGATCTCAGCATAGCCGCCATTTCCGAACGACTGCACTTCTCCGACCAGAGCAGCTTCGGTCGCTTCTTCACCCGTATGAAGGGTGTTAGTCCAAAGGCCTACAGGATGGGACGATAAGAAGTATCATCGAACTGAACAACTTTCGAATAAGGCATTGGAAAAAGGACTTGCTCATATCGGCAGCGCCCGCTGTCGATAATGGCAGCGGGCGGGAAGAACGATGGCAGCGCTTGCTGCCACCCTTTTTTGTTGTATGGGGAACGTCTGAGTTCACTATGCCAAAATTCGCGATGAAATGGGCAAAAATGATGGCTCATGGTAAACTTATGTAAAAAAGCGGTTAAGAAAATGAAATATGTTTGCACGTATGCGAGAATCTTTGTACTTTTGCGCTTCGAAATACGTATTTTAAGGTAAAATTATGGGATTATTCGGTTTTTTCGGCAAGAAAAAGAAAGAAACGCTGGACAAGGGTTTGGAAAAGACTAAGACATCGGTCTTTGACAAGCTGGCACGTGCGGTGGCTGGTAAGTCGAAGGTTGACGATGACGTGCTGGACAATCTGGAGGAGGTACTTATCACCAGCGATGTAGGCGTAGACACCACGTTGAAAATCATCAAGCGCATCGAAGAGCGCGTGGCACGCGACAAGTATGTGTCGACCAGCGAGCTCAACGGCATCCTGCGTGAGGAGATTGCAGCCTTGTTGGCTGAGAACAATACGTCTGACAACGACCAGTGGGACTTGCCCTCTGATCACAAGCCTTATGTTATCCTCGTGGTTGGCGTAAACGGCGTGGGCAAGACTACTACCATCGGCAAGCTGGCCTGGCAGTTCAAGCAGGCCGGCAAGAAGGTATATTTGGGGGCTGCTGACACCTTCCGTGCTGCTGCCGTTGAGCAGATCAGCATTTGGGGCGAAAGGGTAGGGGTGCCCGTTATCAAACAGCAGATGGGCAGCGATCCTGCCTCGGTGGCTTTCGACACGCTGCAGAGCGCCAAGGCCAACGGTGCCGACGTTGTGCTTATCGATACAGCCGGACGCCTGCACAACAAGGTGGGCCTAATGAACGAGCTGAAGAAAATCAAGGACGTTATGAAGAAGGTGCTGCCCGAGGCTCCCGACGAGGTGATGCTGGTTTTGGACGGTTCCACCGGTCAGAACGCCTTCGAGCAGGCCAAGCAGTTTGCTGCCGTCACGCAGATCACCAGCCTTGCCATTACCAAGCTCGACGGCACGGCCAAGGGTGGCGTGGTCATCGGCATCAGCGACCAGCTGAAGGTACCCGTGAAATACATCGGATTGGGCGAAGGAATGGAAGATTTGCAGCTCTTCGACCGTAAAGAATTCGTGGACTCATTATTTGCCTAATCTCTCATCTCACACCTTATACTCTCACCTCTCACCTCAAATGACAACAGTAGACTTCATATCACTTGGATGCTCGAAGAACCTGGTGGATTCGGAGAAGCTGATGGGGCTCTTCGAGGCTCACGGTTATCACGTGACCCACGATGAACCCAATCCGAAGGGTGAGATTGCCGTAGTGAATACCTGTGGTTTTATCGCCGACGCTAAGGAGGAGAGTATCAACACCATTCTCGAACTGGTTCAGGCCAAGAATGAAGGACGCCTTCAGCGCCTTTATGTAATGGGCTGTCTGTCGGAGCGTTATCTGCATGACCTTGAAGCAGAAATTCCAGAGGTAGACGGGTGGTATGGGAAATTTAACTTCGAGAAGTTGCTTTCTGACATTGACCATTCACCATTGACCATTGACCATTCTGTTGTGCAAAAGTCTGCAGATGCCAATAATGTTCAATGGTCAATGGTCAATGGTCAGTGTAGACATCTCACCACTCCTTCCCACTACGCCTACCTGAAAATCAGCGAGGGCTGCGACCGTCATTGTGCCTACTGCGCCATCCCGCTGATGACGGGCCACCACAAGAGCCGCCCAATAGAGGAAATTCTCGACGAAGTGCGCTGGCTGGTGAGTCAGGGCGTGAAGGAGCTGCAGGTCATCGCACAGGAGCTGACCTACTATGGCGTCGACCTCTACGGCGAGCAGCGCATTGCTGAGTTGGTGGAAAAGATGGCTGCCGTTGAGGGTTTGCGATGGATTAGGCTTCATTATGCCTATCCCACACACTTCCCCTGGGACTTGCTGCGCGTGATGCGTGAACACGACAATGTGTGCAAATACCTCGACGTGGCCCTGCAGCACATCAGCGACCACATGCTCGGTCGCATGAGGCGGCATATCACTCGTCAGGAAACTATCGAATTCATCGAACGCCTGCGCCTCGAGGTGCCTGGCATTCATATCAGGACCACTTTGATGGTGGGCTTCCCCGGTGAGACCGACGATGACTTCCAACAGCTGCTCGACTTTACCCGCTGGGCCCGTTTCGAGCGCATGGGCGCTTTCGCATATAGCGAGGAGGACGGTACTTACGCAGCCGACAACTACGATGACGATGTGCCGCAGGAAGTGAAAGAACAGCGTCTGTCGCGACTGATGAGACTACAACAGCGCATCAGCGCCGAGATAGAAGAAGCAAAGGTGGGACAGACGCTTGATGTTGTTATCGACCGTCGCGAGGGTGAATACTATGTGGGACGTACCGAGTTCTGCTCGCCTGAAGTTGATCCCGAGGTGCTCATACGTGTCAATGGTCAGGATATCAAGGAAGGAGAGTATTACAAAGTGAAAATAATAGAGGCTGAGGAGTTCGACCTCTATGGAGAAATAATATCGTAAAAGATGAATAATAAGGAGTTTATTAGTGAATTGGCACGGCGCAATGAGATGAAGGCCGCTGATGCACAGGCATGGATGAACACGCTGCTAAGTGCTATGGGTGACAACTTTCAGGAAGGCAATGCCGTGCAGCTACCCAACTTCGGAGTGTTTGAAGTCAAAAAGAAGCTGGAGCGCATCATCATCAATCCCTCTACAGGACAACGTATGCTGGTGCCGCCCAAACTCACGTTAGCCTTCAAGCCCACACCGCAAACAAAAGAGAAGATAAAGAAAGGAGGTGAGGAAAATGGCTAAACTATATTTGAGCGAACTTTCGGCAGCGTTGGCAGAAAAGCATGGCATAGACCGCCGAACAGCTCAGCGTTTTGTCACCTCTGTCGTAGCCGTGGTGCAAAATGGGCTGGAGAACGACCGAATGGTAAAAATAAAAGGCTTGGGCACATTTAAGGTTATTGATGTGGAAGCCCGTGAGAGCGTCAATGTGAATACGGGTGAGCGCCTCGTCATCGACAGTCATTCAAAGTTGACTTTCCTTCCCGACAATGCAATGAAGGAACTGGTGAACAGACCCTTCTCGCAATTCGAAACTGTTGTTCTGAACGATGGCGTCAGCTTTGATGATGAACCAGAAGAAGAATCGGTTGTCACCGATGTTGAGGAAGAGGTAGAAGCACCTGTTAGCATCAATCAGCAAGAAGAGAAGTCTGTCGAGATAATCCAGCCAGTTGCTGACATGCCTAAAGTGAATGGCGTTGAAACTGAAGAAACAGAGCAAGCTGTTGAAGCCGAAGCCGAGCAAGCTGTTGAAACCGAAGAAACAGGACAAGCTGTTGAAACCGAAGAAACCGAGCGAGCTCTTCCACCAGGCTGGAGATATGATAGAGAAGACAATGAGTCTGACGAGAAAAGCAACCCATTCAAAGAAATGAGTTTCGGTTGGTGGCATCTTGTCGCCATTGCCCTGCTGGCCTTGTCGGTAGGCGGTGGTATAGGCTATTGGGTTGGTAGTAAAGTACCGACTCCAGCTGCCCCTGAAGCAGTACAACAGGTTTCAAAGAATGAGCCGAAAGTTGAGGAAACAGTGCCAAATGATGAAACAGCTGAAGTTGAAGAAGAATCTCAGGATACTGATGCTGCTGAAGACGCCTCTACTCCCATTTGGGAGAAATATAACGACATGGATTCACGTACTCGCAGCGGCTACTACTATATCACTGGCCTCGACCGCATAGAGAAAGCCAAGGCCGGCGATACAAGCGTACGTATTTCACGGCGTGTCTTCGGTGCCGCAGAGCTGGCCTGCTATATTGAGGTATTCAATGGTATTGATGGCAGTACAGTGCTGGAAGAGGGCACAGAGGTGAAGATTCCCGTCATTGAGCCGAAGAAGACTGTCAGAAAACGACTTGAACAACAAAACAATCAACAATAATTTTCAATCATGGCAGAAAATATTGACATTCGTGAACTGAACATCAGAATTGAACAGCAGAGTCAGTTCGTCACCAATCTCACTACAGGGATGGACCGTGTTATTGTGGGACAGAAACACCTGGTAGAATCGCTCCTCATCGGATTGCTGAGTGATGGTAACATCCTCCTTGAGGGCGTGCCTGGTCTGGCAAAGACGCTGGCCATCAACACGCTGGCCAAACTCATTGATGCTAGCTTTAGCCGTATTCAGTTTACACCAGACTTGCTGCCTGCTGACGTAACAGGTACAATGATCTACTCGCAGAAAGATGAGAAATTCCTTGCAAAGAAAGGTCCCGTATTTGCTAACTTCGTGCTGGCTGACGAAATCAACCGCGCTCCTGCTAAGGTGCAGAGCGCACTCTTAGAAGCCATGCAGGAGAAACAGGTGACAATAGGCAGCGAGACCTTCAACCTGCCCAGTCCCTTCCTCGTGATGGCTACACAAAATCCGATCGAGCAGGAAGGCACCTATCCGTTGCCAGAGGCACAGATGGACCGCTTCATGTTGAAGGTGGTCATCGGCTATCCCACGTTAGAGGAGGAGAAGAAAATTGTACGCTCGAATATCCGGGCCGAAGGACTGCCCGAGGTGAAACCTGTCACTACCATTGATGAAATCCTGCGTGCCCGCAAGGTCGTGAGCGATGTCTATATTGATGAAAAGATTGAGCAGTATGTGGCAGACATCGTCTTTGCAACCCGCTTTCCCGATAGTTATGGATTGAAGGAATTGAAGGAAATGATTTCCTTTGGTGGTTCGCCACGTGCCAGCATCAACTTGGCCAAGGCTGCCCGTACTTTCGCCTTCATCAAGCGTCGTGGCTATGTGGTGCCCGAGGATGTGCGTGCCATTGCTCACGATGTGTTGCGCCACCGCATCGGTCTCACATACGAGGCAGAGGCCAGCAATATCAGCAGCGAGGAAATCATTTCGAAAATTATCAACAAGGTGGAGGTGCCTTGAGGAATTAAGAGTTAAGAGTTGTCGGCTTCGCCGAGTAGGAATTTAGAATTAAGAATTTTGAATTGGAAACAAGCGAAATCTTAAAGAAAGTTCGGAAGATTGAGATCAAGGCGCGTGGGCTGAGCTCAAACATCTTCGCTGGTCAGTATCATACGGCCTTCAAGGGGCGTGGCATGGCCTTTAGCGAGGTGCGAGAGTATCAGTATGGCGATGATGTGCGTGACATTGACTGGAATGTCACTGCCCGTTTCAACCGTCCCTACGTGAAGGTCTTTGAAGAAGAGCGTGAACTGACGGTGATGCTGCTCATTGACGTCAGTGGCTCGCTCGATTTCGGCACACGCCAACAGATGAAACGTGACCTGGCTGTCGAGATTGCAGCTACGCTGGCTTTCTCAGCTATTCAGAACAACGACAAGATTGGTGTGGTGTTCTTTTCCGACAAGATAGAGAAATATATTCCACCCAAAAAAGGTCGTAAACACATCTTATATATTATAAGGGAGATGCTGGATTTTCATCCGGATAGCCGAAAGACCGATATTGCCATGGCCCTTGAGTTTCTCACTGGGGTGGCTAAGCGGCGCTGTACGGCCTTCATGCTCAGCGATTTCTATGTGCGTCAGAGTTTTATGCAGCAGCTTACCATTGCAAATCGCAAGCACGATGTGGTTGCCATACAGGTCTATGACCGTCGCGCCATAGAGTTACCGAAGGTGGGATTGATGAAAGTGGTGGATGCCGAGACGGGTTATGAGCAGTATGTGGACACCAGCAGTCGTTCGGTGCGCGAGGCCTATAAGGCTTATTGGGTCAACCGCCAGCGCGACCTTAAGGATACCTTTGCCAAGAGCGGTGTCGATACCGTCAGCATAGCCACTGACGACGACTATGTAAAACAATTGCTACTGCTTTTTAACCAACGTGGAGGACGGTAAGTCACAATTTGATACAATGAGACAATTATTCCAAAAGAAGATGAAAGCGACGTGGATGGTGAAAGTGCTGCTGGCACTTGTCACTTTTCACTCATCACTTCTAACTTCTAAGGCTCAGAGCGTGGAGTCGTCTATCAGCTCGATGGAGATGCTTGTGGGCGAGCAGGTGGAGCTCACCGTTACCGCCCATGCACAGGATACTGCCAAGGTGGAGTTTCCCCGTCAGCTGTTGCTGCCAGTCAATATGGAGGTGCTGCAGGCTAATGAGGAACCGGCCGTAGATGAAGGCAACGGCATGAAGCGCTACAGGTGCAGCTATGTGCTGACCTGTTTCGAGGATACACTCTATCCGCTGCCTCCCGTCACAGTGAAAATCAGCGGAAAAGAGTACAATACTCGTCAGTTGGCTTTGCAGGTGCTCACCGTTGATGTGGATACCACCAACTACGAAAAGTATTTCGGTCCGAAGGATGTGCAGTCGTTCCCCATGAGCTGGACTGATGACGAGTGGGGGAAGCTCTTCTGGATGGCCTGGGCAGTTGTGGCTCTGTTGTTATTGCTTATCTTCTTTGTTGTCAGACTACGCAGCAACAAGCCTATCATTGCCCGTATCCGCATCATCAAGCGTGTGCCACCACATAAGAAAGCCATGAAGGCCATTGAAGAAATCAAAGCAGACAATGTGGTGCGCTCTGACGATCCGAAGGAATACTACACGCGCCTGACCGACACCCTGCGTCAGTATATCAACGAGCGCTACGGATTCAACGCGATGGAGATGACCAGCAGCGAAATCATCGAGCGTCTGACTAATACTGATGATCCGAAGATGCTGGACGAACTGCGCCAGCTCTTTACCACGGCCGACCTGGTGAAGTTTGCCAAATGGTCGACGCTCGTCAATGAAAACGACGCCAATTTGGTGAACGCTATCGACTTCATCAACCAAACGAAGCAGGAGAATATTCCTACAGAGGAGGTGGTGAAGCCAGAACTGACGGAAGAACAGCAACAGTCGCGCAAGATGCGCAAGGTGCTCATCGCCGTCATCGCCCTGCTCTCGCTTGTCACTGTCGCCCTGTTGGCCTACATCGGTTGGTTTATTTATGACTTGCTATTGTATTAGAGGCTCATGGACATAGAATTTGCAAATAAAGAATACCTGTTCCTGCTGCTGCTTATCATACCCTATATTTTATGGTATGTGATGCTGCGCAAGAAGACAGAGCCGACCATCCGTATGGCCGACACCTTCGCCCTGCAGCGTGCTCAGCGCACTTGGCGTGTCAGGCTGATGCCTGTGCTGCCTTTTCTCCGGGTGATGGCCTTCACCTTGTTGGTACTGGCGATGGCTCGACCGCAGACGCGCAATGAATGGGAGGAGAAAACGGTGGAGGGCATAGATATCATGTTGGCTATGGATGTATCGACGTCCATGCTTATTGACGATATGCGATACGATACCGGCATGGGTATCAGGCGTCTTACACGCATTCAGGCTGCACTGAACGTGGCGTCTGAGTTTATCTCCGACCGTTCCAACGACAATATCGGCCTGACACTTTTTGCCGGTGAGGCCTTTACGCAGTGTCCGCTCACCATCGACCACAGCTCATTGCTGTCGTTGCTTCAGCATGCCACTGACTATATGGGCACAGGCATTATCATCGACAAGACAGCCATTGGCATGGGTCTTTCAGTGGCCGTCAGTCATCTTGAAAAGTCGCAGGCCAAGAGTCGTATTATCATTCTGCTGACAGACGGCAGCAACAACTATGGCGAAATACAGCCTCTTATGGCTGCCGAGATAGCGCGGTCGAAAGGTATCCGCGTCTACACCATCGGCGTGGGTAGCACCGACGCAACTTCTGCTCATCAATTGTCAATAGGCGGTACTATGCAGCAGCTTGTCCTGCCTAACGACCTTGACGAAGAGACGCTGCGCAAGATTGCCAGCGCAACCAATGGAAAATACTATAGGGCAACTAACGCCAAGGAACTGAGTCAGATTTATAGCGATATTGACCGTTTGGAAAAGACTAAGCTTGAAGTACAGCAATACAGTAAGGTGCACGATGTCTACCAGCAACTCATCATGGCGGCCATCATTGCCCTGCTGTTAGAGATACTGTTACGAATAACCGTGTTTAGGAGAATACCGTAATGTTCAGATTTGAAGATCCTCAATATCTATACCTTCTGGTGGTGGTCGTCGCTTTGGCTGCCATCCGCTTCCTTACCTATCGTAATCAGAAGAAAAGACTGCGCAAGTTCGGCGATCCCGACCTTTTGGAGCAGCTCATGCCCCTGGTGTCGCACTTGCGTCCGGGCGTGAAGTTTTGGCTGTTGGAGGGTGCCTTGGCGCTGCTCATCGTTATGCTCGCCCGACCACAGTTCGGCAAGGCCATTAGCCAGCAGACAAAAGCTGGTATAGAGACTATCATCGCCATTGATGTGAGCAATTCAATGATGGCTGTTGACAAGGCCACCGACGGCAATCTTAGTCGTATGGACCGTGCGAAAATGATAGTGGGTAAGCTCATCGACCAGTTCAACAACGACCGTGTGGGTCTTGTCGCCTTTGCCGGCGATGCCTATATCCAGTTACCCATCACCAGCGACTTTGTCTCGGCGAAGATGTTCCTCAATAATTTCTCGCCTGCATTAATTGTCAATCAGGGCACTGATTTGGCAAAGGCCATACGCACCGCCAGTTTCTGCTTTACTCAGCGCGAGCATGTGGGCAAGGCCATCATCCTTATTACCGATGGCGAAGACCATGAAGGCGAAGCTATCGAAGCCGCCAAGGAAGCCCGTGAGGCGGGACGTAACATCTATGTGCTCGGTATCGGTTCGCCAAAAGGTACATTAGTGCCCAATCCTGATCCGCGTCAGGGGGGCTACATGATTGATAATACAGGTCAGCAGGTGATGTCGGCACTGAACGAGCAGATGTGCCGTGAGGTGGCCCAGGCTGGTGGAGGTGCTTATATCCATGTAGAGAACAACGCTACTGCACAGAAACAACTACAGGATGCCCTCGACAAATTGGAAAAGGCCGAATCTACCGTCTATAGCGATTTCGACGAACAGTTTCAGGCAGTAGGCCTGTTGGCACTGCTCCTCCTTATCATTGAGATTTGTATCCTCGACCGTCGTAATCCTACACTGAAGAAACTTAAATTGTTTAAAAGATGAAACTCAGATATTTCCTATTGTGTATCATGGCGTTCTGTGCTTTTAGTCTGGCTTCAGCGCAGAATGTAAAAGACATGCGCCGCTATGTGAAACGGGGCAACCGTATGATGCATGCAGGCGAACGCGGCAATGCCTTCGGACAATACAGGAAAGCCTACGAGATAGATAGTCTGAACTCTACCGTCAATTATAACCTCGGTACATCCATGTTTGAGGCAGAATGGAAGGTTATGAAGCCTGACACACAGCGTGATTCAGTAATGAGGCAGCTCTTCCTGCGTGCTGGTGACCCTGTGTCTGAACCAAATGCAAACCGCCGTTCCATGGCGTATCACAATTTGGGCGTGATGTATCAGGCAAAAGCCAACCAAAGCAGCGAACAGGAAAAGACACAGGCCCTTCAGCAGGCTATCGAAGCCTACAAGCAGGCATTACGTAACAATCCCCATGACAATGATTCACGTTATAATCTTGTACTGTGTCAGCGTCAGCTACCTAAGGGCGGTAGCAACAATCAGCAAGACAACAACAATCAGCAGCAGAACGATTCCACTCAGCAGCAGCAACGGCCTGATTCACTTCAACAACAGCAGCAACAACAACAGCAGCAGCAAGAACAACAGCAGCAACAGCAGAACAAACAGGAGATGCTCGACCAGTTGCTGAACATTGCTGAACAGAACGAGAAACGTACTAAGGAGAACGTTGACCAGTATAAGCAAGAAGGTCAGCGACGCGCCAACCAGAAGAACTGGTAAGTTGCGGCCTTTGGACAAAATGAGAAATGATAATTGAAAAATGATAAAAACAGGTTTCAAGCGCAGTATGTATCTCTCAATGATAAAAAACAGATGGATGATGATGATAGAATTATCAATTATCATTTATCATTTGTCAATTATCAACGCTGCTGCGCAGAACTATACTATTGAAGGCGAGGTGGAGCCCGTGGTACATGTGGGTGAGAACTTCCACCTGCGTTATCATATCAATACCCTTGACGTGCGCAATTTCTCGCAATCGTCTGTGCCTGATGCATTCCAAGTGCTCTTCGGACCATCGCAGTCGGTCAACATCAGCTCCTCAACCATCAATGGCCGCAGTACCTCTTCTGAGGAATTAACGATGACCTATGTGCTTTCAGCCACAAAGACGGGAACCTATTCCATCCCACCTGCATCGGCAACCATAGGTGGGCATCAGGTGAAATCAAATACGCTCACAGTTAATGTCATTGCTGCAGAAGAGCGCGTAGAAGTGCCAAGTGCCTCATCAGATAATTTCTTCATCCTTGTCACAGCTTCTAAGAAGCACGTTACCTATGGTGAGCCGTTCCTACTTACTTACAAGGTATGCTGGCATCCTGATCTTCCCGTTCCCTCAGTCGACGATTTAAATCTTGATCTTCAGGACGTCTACATGTTGCCTTACAATGAGACGCAGCGCAAGAGCTTGAAGGCTGAGAATATAGGTGGACGCACCATGAAAACCATTGACTGGAAGCAATATGTGGTCTATCCTCAGAAAACAGGCATTCTCCACGTTCCCAGCCTCACTGTACAAGGCTATCTCACCGAAATAATCCATGATCCTTTCGATCCCTTTATGAATATGACGCGAGAGATACCGCGTCAGCTTACTACGCAGGCTTTAGACATTACTGTCGATGATCTGCCGCAACGTCCCGCTGACTATAGTGGCGGCGTGGGCCATTTCTCCATAAGTGGCACACTGGATTCCAAGCAGGTGAAGGAGAATACCCCCGTAACGCTGACCGTTACCATTAAAGGACATGGTAACTTGAAAATGTTGCGCCAGCCAGACATTGCTTTTCCGCAGGGCTTCGATACCTATGATCCTAAACAGAGTGAGGACTTCACGTTGACGCCTGATGGACTCGATGGTACTATTACCTTTGAGTTTATTGCCGTGCCGCAGAAGCGTGGCAGCTATGTCATTCCTGCTGCTTCTCTCACCTATTATGACACAGAAGCTAAAGACTATCGCACCATACAGACTGATACTTTCCCCATCGAGGTGCTTAAGGGTGAAGGCACGACAGGCTCTATGCAGGACTTTACTGGACAGGAGGGTGACGATACGGGTGATATTCGTGTACTGCGCACAGGCAAGGAGAATACTGCAAAAGTTGGTTCCTTCTTCGCCACGAGTCTTTATTTCATTCTCATGGCTGTGTTCGTCATATTGTTCATTATTGTCTTTATTGTTCTTCGCATGAGGATGAGCAGTAAGGCTGATATCGTACAATCACGTAGGAAACGTGCCAATAAAGTGGCGGTACGTAAGTTGCGCAAGGCGGCAAAGCTGATGCGTGCAGGTCAGGCCTCTGAATTCTACGACGAGACGTTACGTGCCCTCTGGGGCTATGTGGGTGACAAACTCAACATCCCCGTCAGTGAGCTTTCACGTGAGAATATTAGTCAGCGCTTAGCTGAGCGTGGGGTGGGTCAGGAAGTGACAGATAGCTTTATTGCCGCTATTGACGAGTGTGAGTTCGTACGTTATGCACCTGGCGATTCTCAAGGTAATATGAACCGTGTCTATGATAAATCAATTACGGCTATTGAGCAAATTGAGAGTGTGAAGCCGAACAAGAAGACAAAATCGATATTCGTCTTGTTATTACCGTTGGCGATGAGTCTGTTCTTAACATCTGCCAATGCTGATACATTATCAAAGGTGCGTGCCGATGAGGCATATAACCAAGAGCAATATGAAGAGGCTATACAAATCTACGAACAATTGCTCACACAAAATGGTCCTAGTGCTGACGTCTATTATAACCTCGGTAATGCCTATTACCGTATTGACAGCCTGTCGGCGGCCATCCTTTCGTGGGAGCGCGCCCTGCGGATGCATCCCTCGGATGATGACGCCCTTTTTAACCTGCAGCTGGCCCGCTCTAAGACGATTGACAAGATAGCTCCTGAGCGCGAGATGTTCTTCATTACTTGGTATCGTTCATTGGTGCAGGTTTTCAGTGCTGATGTGTGGGCTGTCATCGGCTTGGCTTCGTTAGCTATAGCACTGATATTATTGCTCGTATGGTTGTTCTCGTTTAGTGAGCAATTGCGTCGCGTGTCGTTTACAGTAGGCGCATTTCTTCTGGTGTTGTTCTTGCTTTCAAATATCTTCGCATGGCAGCAGCAGCGTGCCATCAATCGCCACGATGAAGCTATTGTCATGGTGCAGAGTATGTCGGTGAAGAACACGCCCGCCGCCGGCAGCTCTGACGAGTTCACCATCCATGCCGGTACGAAGGTCACCATCACCGACGACACGATGAACGACTGGAAGCAGATTCTCTTGCCTGACGGCCGTGAAGGGTGGGTAAATGCCAAAGATATTGAGGTCATCTGAATAGTCGTTCAACAATAAACACTCTATAAATCATTGGACTGGATAGAACTTGATAAACAATGGCTACTGGCTGTGAACGGCAGCGAATCGTTGTTCCTCGATTCGCTGGTAAAGACCCTGACCACAGCAACTACATGGATTCCTCTCTATGTGGCATTGCTATATGTCGTTGTTAAGAACAGCGACAGTATGAAGAAAATCGTCCTTGTCCTTGGCGCCGCCTTGTTGTGCGTATTTCTTGCCGGTAGTCTTGATGATATGATTGTCAAACCTCTTGTGGCACGCTGGCGTCCTACCCGCGACCCAGATATAGGCATCAGTGTTGACATCGTCAACGGCTATCGAGGCGGGCGTTTCGGCTTCTTTTCAGCCCATGCCTCCAACACGTTTAGTCTGGCAGTCTTTTTCTTCTGGCTTGTCAGGAGCCGTCTGCTTAGTGCAGCCCTTGTCATCTGGTCTCTCGTCAACTGTTGGACACGCATGTATTTGGGCGTCCATTATCCTGGCGACATCATTGTTGGATTGCTTTGGGGCACCGTAGTAGGTACAGGCGTTTGGCTGCTCTACAACAAGATTTCCCAACAGGTGATGGCTCCTGCCAATTATGTTTCATCACAATATTCAAAAACCGGTTTTTTGCGTAGTCATGCCGACATACCTGTCTGTGTGCTTGTCTTCACTTTGGTCTATGCGCTTATTAAGGCATGTTTGGCCATCTACATATTTAATTAAATGGACACGAAACAAATAAGTATTAGCGAATATAGCTATGAACTGCCTGAAGAGCGCATAGCAAAATTTCCTGTCACTCCTCGTGATTCTTCACAATTGCTGATTTATAAAGACGGGCGCATTACTGACGAACATTTCTACAATCTTCCGCAATACCTGCCCAAGGGCTCCTTGATGGTGTTCAACAATACCAAGGTCATCCGTGCACGCTTGCATTTTCATAAAAACACGGGCGCTCTTATTGAGATATTTCTTTTGGAACCATACGCTCCCGCCGAATACGAGCAGATGTTTCTGACCCGTGCACACTGCCAATGGCTCTGCTTGGTGGGCAACCTGAAGAAATGGAAGGGCGAGCCATTGACCATTGACCATGGTCTATTGACCATTAAAGCTAAACAAATGGGAATGGTTGGCACGAGCCAATTGATTGAGTTTGAATGGAATGGAGAACAGACCTTTGCAGAAGTTTTAGAGCAGTTGGGCCAGTTGCCCATACCGCCATATCTGAATCGTGAGACGCAGCAGAGCGATCTTACCACCTACCAGACAGTTTATTCGAAGATTAAAGGTAGTGTCGCTGCTCCCACGGCAGGTCTTCATTTTACGCCTGAGGTTCTGGCAAGTATTGATGCCCACGGCATAGAACGCGATGAACTGACGCTTCATGTCGGTGCTGGTACATTTAAACCAGTCAAAAGTGACACAATGGGGGGGCATGTCATGCACAGCGAACACATTTGCGTTTGCCGTCACACATTGGAGAAGCTGCTGCAGCATGATTGTAAAGCCATTGCCGTGGGAACCACCAGTGTGCGTACATTGGAAAGTCTATATTACATGGGCTTGAAGGTGATGGGCAATCCCAACCTTACTGAGGAACAGTTACATGTTGACCAGTGGGAGCCCTATGAAGCCCCCAAATGTTCCCCCGAAGGGGTGGTGGACGGTGCTGGCCATTCTCTTACTTCCCCCTCGGGGGAGTTGGAGAAAGCTTCTATTTCTGCCCTCTTAGATTGGATGGACCGCAACGGCCTTGATACCCTCCATGCTTCAACGCAAATCATTATTGCGCCAGGTTATGATTTCCATATCGTTAGTCATTTGGTGACAAACTTCCACCAGCCTCAGTCCACACTGTTGCTATTGGTCAGCGCCTTCACTAAAGGCCGTTGGCGCGACATCTACCGCCATGCCCTTGATCATGGCTATCGTTTCTTGAGCTATGGCGATAGTTCCCTTATTACTTATCCTGTCAAATGACAGATGCTACGCTTGGTGAGGAGTCATTGGGGCTGGCTCTACGACATGTTGTAGGAAAAAAATGAATGAAGAATGATGACGATGAACGAGCTGATTACCCAATTGAACGATGCAATTTGGAGCTATGTGCTCATAGGGGCTTTGGTGGGCTGTGGCCTGTGGTTTACATGGAAGACACGCTTCGTGCAGTTCCGCATGATAGGCGAGATGTTTCGATTGCTGACAGAATCGGCAGTCGATACGGCCAAAGGAACAAAGCATATCTCTTCATTTCAGGCCTTTGCTGTCAGTGTAGCCACACGAGTGGGAACGGGCAATTTGGCGGGCGTAGCCACAGCTATTGCCATAGGAGGCCCTGGTGCTGTGTTTTGGATGTGGCTGATAGCGCTCATGGGCTCCGCCACTGCTTTCGTTGAGTCTACGCTTGCGCAGCTGTTTAAGAAGAAACACAAGGATTCGTTCATCGGCGGCCCTGCCTACTATATTCAGCAAGGTCTGCACAAGCGGTGGATGGCGGTGCTCTTCGCGGTGCTCATTACTTGTCAGTTCGGACTTTCTAACAATTCTATTCAGGCGAACACCATCTGCGGTGCAATGCAGGAGGCATTCGGCTTCTCGCCAATGTGGGTGGGCACCTTGCTGGCGGCAATGGCATTGTTCATCGTTTTTGGCGGCATCCAGCGCATCGCACACGTCAGTTCTGTGCTTGTCCCCCTGATGGCGGTAGGTTATGTGGTGCTGGCCTTGGTAGTGATAGCAACCAACCTTGAACATGTTCCCCATGTGTTGAAGGTCATTGTGGAAGATGCTTTCGGATTCGGACAGGTGGCGGGCGGTGGCATTGGCGCTACGATGATGAACGGCATCAAGCGTGGACTCTTCAGTAACGAGGCAGGCGAGGGCAGTGCACCTAACGTAGCGGCTACTGCTACCACGACGCATCCTGTGAAGCAAGGCCTCATACAGGCGCTCGGCGTCTTTACTGATACCCTGCTGGTCTGTTCCTGCACGGCGTTTATCATCCTTATCAGTGGTCTATATCAGCATCCCGAGCTCAACGGCATTGCCCTGACTCAGTCGGCGTTGCAGTCGGAGGTGGGCGCTGCCGGTCCTGTGTTTGTGGCCGTGGCCATCTTTCTCTTCGCGTTTTCCAGCATCATCGGCAACTATTACTATGGTGAAGCGAACATTCGCTTCATCACGCCTAATCAGAAAGTGATGACTATCTATCGCATCTGTTCCGCAGGCGTGATGGTGATGTTTGGAGCTATGGCTAGTTTCGAGTTGGCATGGAACATCGTCGATTTCTTCATGGCTTTCCTCACGGCCTGCAACCTCGTGGCTATCGTGCTACTGGGCCGCTATGCCTTCCGCCTGCTCGACGATTACAGAAGACAGAAGAAGCAGGGCATCAAGGAACCTGTTTTCCACCGCAGTCAATTGCCTGAGCTGGAAAACACAATAGAGTGTTGGGAGTGACCACTAAATGATACTGACAGTAATGTCATCGTGCGGCACTATGTTCCAGAGGTTTCCCGGGTTATCCGGACTTTCCGGGCTTTCCTGGGCTTCCGATAAAAGAGCGAGAAGTTGGTTGGCTGTTGTGGGGTGGGGCTGAGGTAGCAGGCATGCAGAGTGAGCCAGAAGGCCGATGATTTCAGATGCAGTATAATGCTGGCGAAGCGCACCCATGTCAAGGCTTTGGTCGCGTTTTGAAAGCCGCTGTCCGGCATTGTTGATGAGCAACGGCAAGTGAATAAAATGGGGGGGCGTGAAACCAAGAAGACGCGACAAAGATATTTGCTGTGGCGATGACAGCAGCAGGTCGCGTCCACGCACTACCTCGTTGATGCCCATCAGACCGTCGTCAACCACAACAGCCAGCTGATAGGCCCATGCACCGTCTTTGCGTCGTATGATATAGTCGCCCACTTGGCGCGCCATGTTCACACTTTGAGTGCCATAGTGGCCGTCGGTAAAGGAAATGGTTTCATCGGCTACCATCAGGCGCGTGGCAGCAGGGGCACACTTCTCACCTCTCACCTCACACTTCTCACCTCTATCCGGCCTGCATGTGCCAGGATAGACAACTCGTCCGTCACTCTCATGTGGCGCCTGGGTCGCCAGCAGGTCGGCACGTGTGCAGTAGCAAGGGTAGGTGAGCCCCTGCTGCTGTAACATATTATAATAATGTTCGTAGATGTCGGTACGCTGACTTTGAAATACAGGCTTGCCGTCCCATGTCAGCCCCAGCCACTGCAAGTCGTCCATCAACAGCTTAGCATATTCCATGCGCGAGCGCTGCGGGTCGATGTCCTCTATGCGCAGCAGCCAGCGCCCTCCCTTGCTTTTGGCTGACAGCCACGACAGCAATGCGCTGAACACATTGCCCAGATGCATGCGGCCTGTCGGTGATGGTGCGAAACGTCCTGTTATCATTGCTCTTATTTGTGGCAAAGATAAGCCTTTTCTTCGAAATTTGATTCTATTTACTTGATTTTTGATGAATTGTTATTTTTTTTTAGCGCAAAATGCTTTTGTTCGAAATCTTTTACTATCTTTGCCAATGATTTAATAACAAACTCAACCTAAAAACAACTACACGTATGAAAGACTTACAGATGTACATCAACGGTCAGTTCTGCGCAAGCTCGAATGGCCAGTGGATTAATGTATTGAACCCTTCGACCGAGGAGGTCATCTCGCGCCAGCCGGAAGGCACCATTGAGGATGTGAACCGCGCATTGGATGCTGCCCGTGCCGCTCAGAAAGCCTGGGCCAAGACGCCCGCCATCGAGCGTGCAGGATATCTGCTGAAGATAGCTGCAGGCATCAAGGCCCGCGAGAATGAATTCACAGAAATCATTATGCGTGAGCAGGGCAAGACACGTGCATGGGCTGCCATCGAGGTGGGCGCCACAATTGCCTACTTCGAGTATATGGCCACATTCGCCCGTCATATTGAGGGCGAGATCATTCCCTCTGACCGTCCCAACGAGACCATTCTGCTGACTAAGAAGCCTATTGGCGTCGTAGCTGGCATACTTCCCTGGAACTTCCCGTTCTTCCTCATCGCCCGCAAGGCTGGTGCTGCCCTGATTGCCGGATGTACCATAGTCATCAAGCCTAGCCAGTTGACACCCGAGAACTGCACCGAGTTCGCCAAGGTCGTGGCTGAGACGGGCCTGCCCGCAGGCGTCATCAATATTGTCACAGGTAAGGGAAGCGTCATCGGCAACGAGATGGCTGGAAGCCCGAAGATTGACATCGTCTCCGTGACGGGTTCTGTAGCTGCCGGCGAGAGCATCATGGCTGCTGCTTCGAAGAACATCACGAAGGTAAGTCTCGAATTGGGAGGTAAGGCTCCTGCTATCGTGATGAAGGACGCCGACCTTGAGCGAGCTGCCCAGTGGATTGTTGACAGCCGTATCGGCAATAATGGCCAGATTTGCAATAACGCCGAGCGCGTCTATGTGCAAAAGGAAGTGAAGGCTGAGTTTACGAAGATTCTGGTAGAGAAGATGAAGGCTGTGAAGGTGGGCGACCCCTGCAAGGATGAGAGCGTCGACATGGGCCCGCTGGTAGAACAGCGTGCTTTGGAGAGCGTTACCGAGAAGGTGGAACGCGCCATCAAGCAGGGTGCCAAGCTGCTGTGTGGCGGACACAGGGTAGGGGAGAAAGGCTATTTCTATGCTGCCACCGTGCTCGACGACTGCCGTCAGGACATGGACATCATCCATGAGGAGACCTTCGGCCCTGTCATCCCACTCATCGAGTTCGAGACCCTCGACGAAGTCATCGCCATGGCCAACGATTGCGAGTACGGTCTGGCTTCGAGCATCTTCACCAACGACTTGAACACTGCCGTCAAAGCCTGCCGCGAGCTGGAGTTTGGCGAGACCTACATCAACCGCGAGCACTTCGAGGCCATCCAGGGCTTCCATGCCGGCATGAAGAAGAGCGGCATTGGAGGTGCCGACGGCAAGCATGGTGTCGACGAGTATCTGGTCACTCACGTCACATACTTGGATACTTGGGAGGCTTAGTGACTACAATAATATGAAAATAGGACTGTTTGTTCCTTGCTATGTCGATGCGCTCTACCCTGAGGTAGGCGTATCGACATTGCGATTATTACGCTCGTTAGGGCTCGACGTCGACTACCCAGAGAAGCAGACTTGCTGTGGACAGCCGATGGGCAATGCCGGCTTTGAGCGCATGGCCGTTCCCTTGGCCAAGAAATACGACAAGCTCTTCAAGGACTACGACTACGTGGTCGCTCCAAGTGCCAGCTGTGCTGCCTATGTGCGCTGCTTCCATCCTAATCTGATGAAGGAGGAGAAGTGTGAGGCAGCCGGAAAGACAATGGACATGGTAGAGTTCCTGCACGACGTCATCCAAGTGAAGTCGCTGCCCGCCAAGTTTCCCCATAAGGTCAGCGTGCACAACTCGTGTCACGGAGTACGTGAGCTGGGCCTCTCTTCACCTTCGGAGCGCAACATCCCCAAGTTCAACAAAATCATCGACTTGCTGCGGCTGGTGGAGGGCATCGAGATTGTAGAGCCTGAGCGTCCCGATGAGTGTTGTGGCTTCGGCGGCATGTTCGCCGTCGAGGAACAGGCCGTCTCCGCCCGCATGGGGTTGGAGAAGGTGCGCCGCCACATGGCCACTGGTGCCGAGTATATCACTGGTCCCGACTCCTCCTGCCTCATGCACATGCAGGGCGTAGCCCAGAAACAAGGCCTTGACATCAAGTTCATCCATGTTGCGCAAATCCTCTCTGCAGGCCTCTAACTAGTAAATCGTAAAACCGTAAATCGTAATACCAAAGGTGAGTACGAAGCATTCAAAAGCAGCAGAAGCCTATCTGAAGGACGATGCTGTTGTGACACGTCACGACAAAACGTTCTTCGGAGTGCGGCTGAAACGTGATAGCATGGCGCAGGCCTTGCCTGAATGGGAAGACCTGCGTGAGGCTGCCAACCAAATAAAGAAACACACAGAGACACACCTGGCTGACTACTTGGAGCAGTTTGAGCAGAATGCCACCCAGAACGGCGTACATGTGCACTGGGCGCAGGATGCCGACGAATACAACCGCATCGTCTTCGACATCCTCTCGCAGCACAACGTGAAGAAAGTGGTGAAGAGCAAGAGTATGCTCACTGAGGAGTGCCACCTGAATGAGAGTCTTGAGGAAAAGGGCATCGACGTGGTGGAGACCGATCTGGGCGAGCGCATCCTGCAGATGATGAAGCTGGCGCCGAGCCACATCGTGATGCCCGCCCTGCACGTGCATCGTGAGGAGATTGGCGACACCTTCCGTCGCCTCATTCCCGATTTCAACGAGATTGCCGCCACTTATAGTGCGGCCGGCGGTTCACCTGCCGACCCCAACGACCCCACCTTCCTCACTTACGTGGCCCGTATGCATCTGCGTCAGCAGTTTGCCGAGGCCGACTGCGGCATGACGGGCGCCAACTTCGGCATTGCGGCCACAGGCGACATTGTGGTGTGCACCAATGAGGGCAACGCCGATATGTCGACCAGCATCCCCAAGCTGCACATCGTCTCGATGGGCATCGAGAAGCTCATCCCCGACTACGAGGCGATGGGTGTGTTCCAGCGCCTGTTAGCCCGTTGCGGCACAGGTCAGGAGACGACGGTCTACACCAGCCACTTCCGCGGCCCGCGGCCAGGTGGCGAAATGCACATCGTGCTTGTTGACAACGGGCGTAGCAAGATTATCGGCAACCCCGAGCACTGGCAGACGCTGAAGTGTATGCGTTGCGGCGCCTGCATGAACACCTGCCCCGTCTATCGCCGTTCGGCAGGCTACAGCTACACTTATTTCATCCCCGGTCCCATCGGCGTCAATCTAGGTATGCTGCGCGACCCACACAAGTATTACGACAACGTGTCGGCCTGCTCGCTCTGCTGCTCGTGCGACAACGTCTGCCCTGTCAAGGTCGACCTCTCGTCGCAGGTCTACCGCTGGCGGCAGCAGCTGGAATCGCTCGGCCATGCCAATAAGATGAAGAAGATGATGTCGGGCGGCATGTCGTATCTCTTCAATCATCCCAAGGTCTATAAGACTGCACTGCGCCTCTCGCCTGCTGTCAACTGGGTGCCCGCTCCACTGATGAACCTGAAGTTGAATCCTTGGACCTATGGGCATAAGATGATGAAGTTCCCCAAGAAATCGTTCCATCAGCTGTGGAGTAAGGAGTTGAGGAGTAAGGAGTTGAAAAGTAAGGAGTAAGGAGTTGAGAAGTAAGGAGTAAAGTAGATTACATTGACAGCTATGAGTTCAAGAGAAGAAATATTGCAAAGGCTTCGCAAGAACACCTGCGAGACCTACGATAAGCCCGACCTGTCGCAGTTGAAGCCCGTTACCTACGCCGACCCGGTGGCTGAGTTTATTACAAAGACCACGACGACTGCAGGTGCGAAGCTCATTGAGATGAAGGCTGATGAAGACCTGAACGAAATTGTGCGCCGTGCCTATCCCGACACCAAGGTCGTGGCCAGCAACCTGCCCTGTGTCGAGGCCGATATGAATCCCGACACCGTCAGCGATGCAAAGGAGCTGATGGCGGTCGACATGGGCGTCATTGAGGGCTGCATCGGCGTGGCCGAGAACGCCTGCATCTGGATTCCGCAGCAGATGAAGGAGAAATCCATCTGCTTCGCCTCGCAGCAGCTCGTCATCGTGCTCCGTCGCGATGCCATCGTCAGCAACATGCACGAGGCCTACGCCCGCATCGCCGCCTCGAAGGAATACTTCTCACAGTACAAGTTCGGCACATTTATCAGCGGCCCCAGCAAGACCGCCGACATCGAGTCGGCCCTGGTCTATGGCGCCCAAGCTGCCCGCGGCGTCACCGTGGTGCTCAGATAACCACGTTCAGCTGTCTGTAACGGGCATCCCCACGCGCATGAAGCCCCGAAGGGGCGACAGAACAGATAGGTACATATTTATTCCGTCGCCCCTTCGGGGCTTATTACAGAGGTTTCACTCCTGTCTGTATTCTCCCGCCCCTTCGGGGCAGACAACTGACCTTAGTAGTGTATCCATATCGGTTCATTCCAACCGTACAGGTCGAAAATGTTGGGTCTTCACAGGAATGACGTGATACCGGCATCGTGCAGGGCGAGCAGACGAAGTTCGAAATAACGGTCGTCAGTGAAGCCCAAGCCCCACGCTTCATCACCTTAATCTTTGTATAAATGAATGTAGAAAGCTGACAAT
>JAILAA010000069.1 GCA_024681875.1 Prevotella sp. | reverse complement strand
TCTATTTCTGCTTTTTTGCAGCATTCTTTTGTTCAAAAACAGGCTCCGCGTAAAAAAATCTAGGCTGGATTTTTTCACGCGGGGCTTAGATTTTTTTGCGAGGGAGCCAGCGATAACCTTCAAAAGAACTTAAACATTTGTCAGTCAAACAAATAGTAAACTCCTCGAATTTTGCGATATTTTCGGCCAAAGAAACATTTGGTGAATTCTACGCGATTCTGAGCGTCGTTCAGCACACGATTTGTAAAGATTTTTGACACTCTCCGCGACTCCATCACTAAAAAGGCTCCCACTGCTTCACAGCACCGGGAGCCCTACCATTTTCTAAGATATATATGTAGTCAGTAGTTGTTTTTATTCTAAATAATGTCCATGTAAGTCCGTGGCTATTATCTGGGCAGGTTGAAGGCACGCGTCATCTCGGCCATCTGCTCGTCGCTCATGCCCTCGGGCTCGAAGCCCATGCAACGGGCGTCGATATAAATCTTGGCACTCTTCGAGAGTACGTCGATCTGGTCGAAGGCATCCATCACGTCGGTGCCCTTGGCGAAGACGCCGTGCTTCTCCCACATCACTACGTCGTAGTCTTCCAGCTCTTTCAGCGTGGCCTCGGCCAGCTCGTTGCTGCCTGGCAGGGTGTAGGGCACGATGCCCAGACCCAGCGGACAGAAGGCCTTCGTCTCAGGAATCATCGACCAGAGGATGCGTGTCAGCACGTCCTTGCCCAGGAACTCGCGCTTATGGCTCATGGCCACCAGCTCGATGGGATGGGTATGCACGGTGGCCTTATAGCCTGTGCCCTTCTCTATCTGCTTGGCGTGCACGATGAGGTGGCTTGGCAGCTCGCTGGTCGGCATGACAGCCTCGTCGGCTATGATGACGTAGCTGGCACAGTCGTCGAGGATGCGGATGACGCTGCCGTTCTGCATTGGCCAGCGTGCCAGGTCGCGCATACGCTTGCCCGTGCCCTTGCAATAGAAGTAGCAGCCTTTCAGGGCGGGTAGGGTGATGCCTATCTGCTTCACCTCGCTGATGGCGGGCAACTGACGTATTTCGTCATCCACATATTCGGTGATGTTTACGGTGATGTTGCCGCCGTTGCGCTCGGCCCACCCGTTCTGCCACAGGTAGCCAGCCACTTCGGCTATCTTTTCAATCTCAGCCTTTAATGCCGGCCGTCCTTCAAGGATACTCTTCATATTGAAAGTTTCGTTTTTCGCGGTGCAAAGGTATGCCTAATTTCCAGTACCGAACTCCTTTATTTGATTTTTCGTCAGTAAAATTTGACTACATTAAGCTCCTGTGATGTTGTCGACGGCGTCGCGGGCCTGGTCGTTCAGGTTGACGTTGCGCGTCACCTTAGCCTCGATGGTGCCTGCGCGCATGATGTCGGCCATGTCTACGCCTGTAGCGCTCTTCAGCACGTCGAAGGCCTGCTTAATGGCCACGGGAACGCCGCCGCTCATCGAAGCCACACCAGCGCCGGTGTCCTGACCGCCGCTGTAGACGTGCACGTCCTTGATGGCCGAGATGGGTTTTGCCACGTTCTCGACTACCTGCGGCAGCACCTCGATCATCATTTGCATCACGGCAGCATTGTTGTACTTCTTGTAGGCCTCTGCCTTCTTGTCCATAGCCAGAGCCTCGGCCTCGCCCTTCTTCTGAATGGCGTATGCCTCAGCCTCGCCCTTGGCCTTGATACCCACGGCCTCCTGCTCTAAGCGGTAGCGCACGGCATCTGACTCGGCGTTCTGTGCCAATGCACGCTGCTCGGCCTCGTATTTCTGGGCCTCGGCCACACGCTTGCGCTGCTCCAAGTCGGCGGCGGCATCCTTCTCCACCTTGTACTTGTCGGCGTCGGCCTTCTTCTCAATCTCGGCAGCCAGCTGGTTCTGCTTGATTTCAATTTGCTCCTTCGACAGAATCTGCTCGCGCTTCGTCTTCTCAATCTCAGCCTCGACGGTCTTGATGTTGATGGTTTTCTGCTGCTCCTGCTGCTGAATGGCGTAGGCGGCATCGGCGTCGGCCTGGGCGGTGTCGGCCTCGCGCTTCAGGGCAGCGCGCTTCAGGGCCAGGTCGTTGTTCTTGATGGCGATGGCGGTGTCGGCATCCACGCGGGCGTCGTTGGCGTCCTTGTCGGCCTTCGACACCTCAATCTTCACGTCGCGCTCAGCCACGGCGCGGTTGATGGCGGCATCCTTCTTGATCTTTGCCGTGTTGTCGGCACCGAGGTCCTTGATGAGACCCTCGCGGTCGGTGACGTTCTGGATGTTGCACGAGATGATTTCGATACCCAGCTTGGCCATGTCGGGCTGTGCCTTCTGCATCACCTGGTCGGAGAAACCGTCGCGGTCGGTATTCAGCGAGCGCAGGTCAAGCGTACCGATAATCTCACGCATGTTACCCTGCAGCGAGTCCTGCAGCTGCTGTGCAATCTGGTCAGGCAGCATGTTGAGGAAGTTCTTGGCGGCCAGACGAGTGCCCTCGTTGTTGGGCGTGACACGAATCTTCGCCACGGCATCCACATCGACGTTGATGAAGTCGTTGGTGGGTACGCTTTCTTCCGTCTTGATGTCGACGGTGATCTGTCCGAGGTACACCTTATCCAGACGTTCCAGGAAGGGGATGCGGAATCCGCCTTTTCCAATGAGCACGCGTGGCTGACTGCTCAAACCCGAAATGATGAACGCAAACGAGGGCGGTGCCTTCACATAGGAAATGAAGATAAAGAAGGCCAGCACGGCCACTCCAAGGATAATCCAAAAAGTCATGTCATCCATATTCTTATAAATTTAGGTGAATATTGTTATTGTTAGGTTTCATTCTTTCTTATCCGCCTCCACCAGCTGACGGGCGGCATTGCGGAGGAGTTCGCTGATTTTGTTGAGGCCATAGCCCTTGGGGCTGACATGATGACCGCCCGTGGATATGCACTTATCGCCCTCGAACCATGCATCGAAGTCCCATCGGTAGCCGTCGAGTATTCTCTCTTCCATCTTGAGCGAGTAGTAGGAGTCGTATTCATACATGTGCTCTTCCTCGATGATGCGGCGGGCAGCATCGAAGAGTGTGTCGCTTACCACGTAGGACACGTCGTCGCCCCTGTATCTGAATGAGAGGGTGCTGGGCTTGCCGTCGGTATGACGTTGCAGGTCGTAGTTGCCGAACTCCTCCATCATCATCCCCTGATAGGAGTATGTCACCCTGAGCAGACGGCCTTCGGGCATGGTGGGCAGTTCTTTCTTCTCAACGTTGGTGCTGACGTTGCCGCCGTTCTGCTGGTCGGTAGCTTTTTCCTTGCTTTTGCAGGCAAAGATAGTTCCTAAGATTGCCATTGCCAGTATCAGTTTCTTAGCCATTTATTTCACTTTTCAACTTTTCAACTTTTCAACTTTTCAACTTTTCAACTTTTCAACTTTTTCTAAACGCTGACCTCGGCCTTGATGTGGGGCCAGGGGTCGTAGCCCTCTAACTGGAAGTCCTCGTATTGGAAGCTGAAGAGGTCTTTTACGTCAGGGTTGATTTTCATGACAGGCAACGGACGTGGCTCTCTGGTCAGCTGCAGGCGGGCTTGCTCCAGATGATTCAGGTAGAGATGAGTGTCGCCAGTAGTGTGGATGAACTCGCCAGGCTGCAAGCCGCACACCTGTGCCATCATCATGCAGAGCAGGGCGTAGGAGGCGATGTTGAACGGCACCCCGAGGAATGTATCGGCACTTCGCTGATAGAGCTGCAACGACAGTTTCCCGTCGGCCACATAGAACTGGAAGATGGTGTGACAAGGCGGCAAGGCCATCTTGTTCACTTCAGCCACGTTCCATGCCGACACCATCATGCGTCGCGAGTTGGGGTTGTTTCTGATTTGGTCGAGCACAATCTTCATCTGGTCGATGCTGCCGCCGTCATAGTCGGGCCATGAGCGCCACTGATGGCCATAGACGGGGCCCAGCTCGCCGTTCTCGTCGGCCCACTCGTTCCAGATGCGCACCCCATGCTCTTGCAGGTATTTTACATTGGTGTCGCCCTGAAGGAACCATAGCAACTCATAGATAATCGATTTCAGATGGAGCTTTTTAGTGGTGAGCAGGGGAAAGCCCTTGCTCAGGTCGTATCGGCTTTGTGTGCCAAAGATGGAAAGCGTGCCGGTGCCGGTACGGTCGCCTTTCTGCGCTCCTTCGCGCAGAATGCGGTCGAGTATGTCTAAGTATTGTTTCATTTGCGTGCAAATTTATGAAATAAAAACGAATTAGAAGCTTTTTCGTGATAAAAAGTTTGTTCTTTCTGTGTTAATTCGTATCTTTGCAGTGCCTAAGCAGGAGCAAACACTTGGTGTGAGTGACTTGCAGTAAGACGTTCAGCTTAAAAACCTAATGACTATGATCAACCAACAACTGATGAGACCAGAGAGTATCGTCGTCGTCGGCGGCTCGAATAACGTACACAAGCCAGGCGGTGCCGTGGTGCGCAACCTGTTGAGCGGTGGCTATACGGGGATATTACGTGTGGTCAACCCCAAGGAGGATGAGGTGCAGGGCATCAAGGCTTTCCATGATGCCAAGGAATTGCCGCCTACCGACTTGGCCATTCTGGTAGTGGCGGCCAAGTTCTGCCCTGACTATGTAGAACTGCTGGCCAGGGAAAAGAATGTTCGCGCATTCATTATTATATCTGCAGGCTTCAGCGAGGAGACGCATGAAGGTGCTGTCTTAGAGCAACGCATCCTCGACACCTGCGAGCAGTACGGCTGTGCGCTGATAGGCCCCAACTGCATCGGCCTGCTCACACGCTGGCATCACTCCGTCTTTACTAAACCCATTCCGCAACTCAACCCTCGTGGTGTAGACTTTATCAGCGGTAGCGGTGCCACAGCCGTCTTCATCCTTGAGAGTGCCGTGACCAAGGGCTTGCAATTCAATAGTGTGTGGAGCGTGGGAAACGGAAAACAGATAGGCATCGAGAGCGTGCTGGAGTATATGGACGAGAATTTCGATGCTGAACATGACTCGCTGGTGAAACTGCTCTATATCGAGAATATTGCCGACCCTGACAAGCTGCTCTTCCATGCTACAAGCCTCATCCGCAAGGGGTGTCGCATTGCCGCCATCAAGGCAGGCTCATCGGCAGCAGGCAGCCGTGCCGCCAGCAGTCATACGGGCGCCATCGCCAGCAGCGACAGCGCCGTAGAGGCCCTCTTCCGCAAGGCAGGCATCGTCAGGTGTTTCGGAAGGGAGGAGCTGACGACAGTAGGCAGCATCTTCACGTTGCCCCAATTCACGGGTAAGAACTTCGCCATTGTCACCCATGCCGGCGGTCCTGGCGTCATGCTGACCGATGCGCTCTCGAAGGGCGGTATGCAGGTGCCCCCGTTCCCAGCGGCTATGGCTGAAGAGCTGAAGGCAAAGCTCCTGCCGGGCAGTAGCGTGGCCAACCCCATCGACATTCTGGCTACAGGCGGCGCCGAGCACTTAGGACTGGCCATCGACTATTGCGAGAAAGCTGAAGGCATCGATGCCATCATGGTCATCTTCGGCACGCCAGGCCTGGTGAAGATTTTCGAGGTCTACGATATGCTCGACAAGAAGATTCGTGAGTGTACAAAGCCCATCTTCCCCATCCTGCCCAGCGTCAGCACAGCTGGCCCCGAGGTGCAGGAGTTCCTGAAGCGCGGCCATGTGAACTTCAGCGACGAGGTGACCTTGGCCACCGCCCTCACACAGATGATGAAGACGCCCGCACCTGCCGAGCAAAACGTGGTGGTGAACGGGGTGGATGTGCCAAGAATCAGGCGGATTATCGATAGCCTCCCCCCCAGCCCCTCTCCACGTGGCGAGGGGAGTGGTTACATCAGTCCTGATAAGGTGCACGAATTGCTCTCCGCTGCTGGCATCCCTACCGTGCCTGAGTTTGTCAGCGACAAGAAAGATGAGGTGCTGGCCTTTGCCGAGAAGACGGGCTATCCTGTTGTGGCAAAGGTCGTTGGGCCTGTGCATAAGAGCGACGTGGGTGGTGTGGCGCTGAACATCCGCTCTAAGGAGGTGCTCAGCGCTGAGTTCGACCGCATGATGCAGATACAGGATGCTACGGCGGTGATGGTGCAGAAGATGATTCGCGGTACGGAGCTCTTCATCGGAGCCAAGTACGAGCCGCGTTTCGGCCATGTAGTCCTCTGCGGCCTTGGAGGCATCTTCGTCGAGGTGCTCAAGGATGTTTCGTCAGGCCTTGCGCCTCTGAGCTACGAGGAGGCCTATTCGATGATTCGCTCGCTGCGAGGCTACAAGATTCTGAAGGGCACACGCGGCCAGAAGGGCATCAACGAGCGCAAGTATGCCGAAATCATCGTGCGCCTTTCCACTCTGCTGCGCTTCGCCACAGAGATCAAGGAGATGGACATCAACCCCTTGCTGGCCGACGAGCAGGACGTCATCGCCGTCGATGCCCGCATATTGGTGGAGAAATGATATTTCTTATTGGGGGTAAGATAAACTGTCGATCAACGGAACAATGAAAGAAAGAAATATTTGCTATTTCTGTTTTGAATTATTTCTTATTGTTGTTTGCAGTTTGTTGACTGCCTGCTTTTCATGCTCTGACGGTAACTATCAAGATGGATATGAAATAGGTATAATTGATGGTGAACAAGACGGATATTGGAAGGATTATAAAGGCCATAACTACAATCCAGAAAGAGGAACTTGGGAAATAGAGAATCCCTCTTCAGATTATAAGAGGGGATATGATGATGGTTATAACAAAGGCTTTTCTGAAGAAGTCCGTAGATGGAGTGAGATTCAGAAAGAGTCAGGAAGAGTATATAATTATCAATGTCCTAACTGTAAACAATACGGCGCGACTCAGGGTGTCTATAATTACTATCATTGTGTGAATTGTAATACTAGGTTTTGGATAGACCGAGAATGATAGAATAATTCAAGTTTCGCAAGTAATGAAAAACCTGTGTAGAAACGGCCTGAAGGGCCAATGAGCTAATAGCCCAGGGCGCTGTCCTGGGCTGGGCGCTTTCTGGCCCTTCAGGCCGTTTTGCGGAGTTTGCGAAAAGTTGAATACCCAATAATTCAGGGGCTGCCATCTGGCCAGCCCCTGCAATGATGAAAGTTTCACTATAAAAGTTTTTTCGCCTTGTCGGTAAGAAGGTCCTTGACCTTGTCCCAGGGAAGAACGCCGTCTACGTTCTGGAAGAAGATTAAGGGCCTTCTATAGTAGTAGGCCAGTCCCTCGGGAGTGACATAGAAAGGCTCGTCTAGCACACTTTCCACGGTCTCTTCGTCAGGATCGTCCCAGTTGGCCTCGGTGCCGCGGCAGTATCTCTCTATCAGGTCGTCTCTGAGCACCTTGACCAGCTCGGGCGACGTGGGGTCCTTAAACAGGAAGTCGTTGGTGACGCGGCTGCAGTCACGCTTGAGGAAGGTAACGCCATTCTTTGCCCAGTAGCCGTCTGCGCCATTGAAGGATTCGGTCTCGTAGAGACAGGTCACATAGTTGTCGTTGTTCTCCACGATGGTGAAACTGGCTTGATCCGCAAAGACAATATCCGGATTGACGTCCTCGGCGTAGCTGCTCCAATCCTCATTCATCTCAGCGCTCTTCCACCCGCCAAACAGGTCGACGAGTCCCTGGCCGTCGTTGCGATAGACGGTGAGGTCATCCGAGCAATCATGATCGTTTGTAAGATTTTCCAGAATGAAGTCGTAGATGCAGTCGCCCAGCTCCTGGTCGCCCTCCACGGGCATCTCAATGCTGAGTTTCACCTGGGCGTGCTCGCCATCGTCCTCATAGGTGAAGACCTGAGTCGTCAGTTTGCGGTCTACCTTCTGCTCTTCGCCATTCGACGACGTCGATGTCGACTTTGTGTTGCAGCTCAGCACCAATAGTGCCGAAGCGGCCATTAAGAATAGTTTTTTCATTTTGCTGATATGGTTTAAAGGGTTTATGCGCTGCTCCAGCTTTATCTGTCAGAATAGCTCTTGTGCCTCGTCGGTGAGCAGATTCTTTACCTTGTCCCAGGGGAGAATGCCCTCGAGGGCTGACCAGTGCACTTCGTACATGTGATAGTAGAAGGCGAGGCCGTCTTTGGTGATGTAGAAGGGTGCCTGCGGCAGGGCCTCGATGCCGTCGAGCTCTGACTCTTCCAGGAAGGCAAATTCGCCCTCGCAATACTTTTCTTTCAGCACGTTGACAACGAGCGACAGCAGCTTGTCGGATGAGGAATTCTTGAAAAGGAAGTCGTTGTTGATGCGGCTGCAGTCGTCCTTGAGGAAGGTGGCGCCCACGCGATTCATATAGCCGTCTCCGCCGTAGTAACAGTCGTACTCGTAGAGGTAGGTGATGTACTTGTCGTTATCCTCCAGGATGTTGTATTTGGCGCTCTCATTGAGCACGTCGCTCATCGTCTCGTCACCACCTGTATAGCTCTGCCAGCCTTCCTCCAGGTCGGCGGATATCTTCTTGCCGAAGAGGTCGACTAAGCCCTGACCATCGTTGCGGTAGTCGTCAAGGTCGTCCTCATAGGCCTGCTGCTCCTTCATTGTGGAGACGATGAAGTTGTAGATGCTGTCGCCCAGCTCCTCGTCGCCTCCCACGGGGAACTCGATGCTGATGAAGGCCTCGCTGTGGGATGTGTTTTTCTCATACTCGAAGACCTTGGTTTTCAGCTCTCTCGTCTCTTCCTCCTCCTCGCCCTTCGACGACGAGGACTTCGTATTGCATCCCAGCACCAGCAGTGCCGACATGGTCAGAAAGAAAAGTTTCTTCATGTGCTACTATTGTATGGGGTTGTTTTCTGCAAAGATGGCCATGCGCTCGTCGAGCTGGGCATACTGATGATCCTCGATGAAGGAGGTGCACACACGCAGGCCCTCCTGATGCGAGCCTGTGGTGATGAGGCAGATGGCGCTGACGCCGTAATACATCAGTTCGCGGGCCAGCTGGCCGCTGGTCATGCCGGGATAGCCGATGGTGAAATAGAAGCCGTCGGCCACGGGCTGGTCGAGGTCACGGTCGTAGACAATATAAAAGCCGTGACGGCAGAAGATCTCCTTCAGCTTGTGGGCACGGTCGCCGTAGACCTTCACCTCGGAGCGGAAATCGTACTCGCCATCGCAGGCGGCACGCAGCATGGCGGCCATCGCATACTGTGCCGAGTGGCTGGTGCCCGACGAGAGGGCATAGAGCATACGCGTGGAGAAGACGAGGCCGAAGGGCAGGCCTTCGTAGCGTGCGGCCAGGTCGGGGAAATGGCGGTGGAAGAGCTTGTCGCCGATGCAGGTGACGCCGATGCGCTCGCCGGCATAGCTGAATGCCTTCGAGCCCGAGATGAGCAGCATGTAGTTGTCGGTGTAGCGGGCCACGGTGGGCTGATAGGGCGGCTGGAAGGGCACGCTGAGGTCCTGGCGGAAGTCCATGGCGAAGTAGGCGAGGTCTTCCATCACGATGGCGTCGTACTTGGTGGCCAGCTGGCCTATTTGCTGCAGCTCCTGCTCGGTGAGGCACACCCACGACGGATTGTTGGGATTGGAGTAGACGATGGCACAGATGTTTCCCTTCTTCAGATAGCTCTCAATCTTCGGGCCGAGCTTCTCGCCGCGGTAGTCGTAGACGTCGAAGGTCTCATAGCTGACACCCTGCACCTGCAGCTGCATCTTCTGCACGGGGAAGCCGGGGTCGATGAAGAGCACGGTGTCCTTGCCCTTCGTGGCTTGCGAACAGGTGAGGAACGAGGCGAAAGTGCCCTGCATGGAGCCGCAGACGGGCACGCAGCCCTCGGGGGCGATGTCAACGCCGATGAACGCCTTGACGAAGCGCGAGGCCTGCCGCTTCAGCTCAGGATAGCCCTGAATGTCGGGATAGCTGTGGGCGATGCCGTCCTGCAAGGCCTTCACCTGTGCATCGACGCCCACCTGTGCGGCGGGCAGCCCTGGGATGCCCATCTCCATCTTGATATACTCCACGCCGCTCTCTTTCTCGGCCATAGCGGCCACCTGTTTCACTTCGCGGATGGTGGCCTTCGCAAAGTCTTGTATGCCCAGCCCGGCAATGAGCTGGTCTACAATCTCTTTTTTAATGGGGGAAGACCCACCCCCTTGCCCCTCCCTTGTAGGGAGGGGAGAGGTTACTCTGCTTTCTGATTGTGCGTTGTCAGTTATTTCTGTTGCCATGCTTTATTATAGTTTTAAATTCATCATCCTATGTAATTCCTCCCCTCCCTACAAGGGAGGGGCAGGGGGTGGGTCTGCAGGGGGCGGGCCTCTTTTCCTTAATTCTCATAGTCAATCTCGTGGTCGAGCTTCTCGAGGAAGTCGTCGTAGACCTCCTGCTCCACATCGCCCATCTGGAACTCTTTCTCAGCGTCCTTGCGAATCTCGGCTATCCAGGCGCGGCGGGCTCGCACATAGTCTTCACGGATGCGCTCACAGGCCTGCTCGTTGAGCTCGGTCAGGTGGTAGTAGTCGAGGATGAGCTGATAGGACCATGCCCAGCGATAGTCGCTGTAGTGGTTGTTGATGTCCTCGAAGCGGTCGAGTACCTGGGTGATATTCTCTATGCTGCCGTTCTTAATATCGTCGATAATGCGCAGCTCCTCGCTCTCAGGTAGTAACAGACCGCTGAGATCGGCCCAAGGACCTTTGCCAATTTCAGACTTCGGCATTCCGAAGAATCCTTCCTTGGTGGCACGTTTCAGCACGGCACCCATGTAGATGCGCAGGGCAATGTCGTAGTATTTCAGGCCTTTGCGAAGGCTGGAGGCGTTGATGACATATTCGTGGAAGTTGTAGGTGGTGACGTTGTCGCCACTGGCAGCACGCAGGTTCTCAAGAATCTTGATGCCCTGCAGTATCTCACCGACGGTAAAGGGTGAGAGCCAGTCGAAGTTGATGATGGACTTCTTCGACTGCTTTGAGCGCTTGTCGCGCTTCGGCCATTTCTTGATGTCGCGGTAGAGTCCCACGGTGGTGATGTTGCGGCCTGGCGACAGGTACATCGTCTCGCCGTAGGCAATAAGATACGAGAACGGCAGGCAGCGGGTGTCGGGGTGGTGCATCAGTTTGCCGAAGCAGACGCTGAAGGCGCCGATGGTGGCGGGCATCAGCACATAGCTGCCCGAGGCCGTCTTTGTGCCACGCTCTAGGGTGCCATAGTGCAGGGGCCCCATCTTGTAGGCGTGGTTGGAGAAGTTGGTGTTCGAACCGGCATTGTAGAACGAGAACTGTCCGCCAATCAAGAGGCTCGACTTGTGGTGGCTGGCCGAGAACGGTCCGCAGAAGGCTGCGCAGGCCTCGCCGTTGGCCATGTAGGAGTTGGCGAAGAAGAGGCTGGCCTCGGCCGTGAAGCCGTTGGTAATCTGGCAGGCCTCGCCCACGAAGCAGTCCTGCATCTTCACGCTATTGTTGATGGAGCAGCCGTCGCAGATGATGGAGTTCTCACAGATGACACCCGTTCCGATAAACACGCTGGCGTCCTCGCTGCTGAGGATGGTACACTCGTTCAGACGTGCACAGCCGCTGATTTCGCAGTCGCCCTTGATGACGGTATTCGTGATGTCCTTTGTGTTGATGATTTTCACACGGTTGCCGATGATGCCACGTTCAGGTGTCGACAGCCGCACCTCGTCGTCGATGAGCTGCTTCAGCTGGTTCATCAGCGCTTTGTCGGCATGATGCTTCACCATGAAGGCGGCCAGCTGAGAGTTCAGCTCACGGAAGAGCGTCACATTGCCGTCGCCCATCTCGTTGAGCACGCTGATGGTCGAGCCTGCACCGTAGCTGGCTCCCTCCAGCGTCTCCAGTGTGGAGATGTTCGAGATGTAGCAGTCGTCGCCGATGGTGTAGTTGTTGATGAAGTTGCCCACCTTCTCTATCAGGCAGTCGTTGCCCACAGTGACGTTGCGCAGCGTGGCGTCGTTGATGCCCGAGTGCTTGAAGAAGCCTTTGGCCACCTCTATCTTCTTCTCGAATCGTCCAAGGCGAATGTCGCCGTAGAACATCACGCGATGGAAATTATAAGGACGGAAGTCCTTGTCTACCATCACTCTGTTCCAGTCTTCTGCCCAGCATACGTTCTGTTCCAGTATCTGGATCTCTTCTTGTGTCAGTTGTCTGTAATCTCTCATAAATGTATGTGTTGTGTTAGATTCAATTCTCAATTTGATATAGGAAATCATTATACGGATATTTCTGCACATGCAGCTCGCGCACCTTATTATATAGTAATGTGCGGAGTTCGTCGAGATTGTTTTTCTCACGGGCAGAAATAAAGATGCAGTCGCTAGTTGACTTGAAGTCGGGCGACTGTATCTTCGCCATCCAGGTGCGCTTCAATTCTTCAAGGGAAATGTTCTCCTTCGTGGGCGCTGTCAGGTCATCTTCGTCCTGCGGCGTCCAGCGGTAGGCGTCAATCTTGTTGAAGACAATCATCGATGGCGTTTCGGCACAGCCAAGGTCGGCCAGCGTCTTTTCCACCACCTTGATCTGTTCCTCGAAATCAGGATGCGAGATATCAACGACATGCACCAAAAGGTCAGCTTCGCGTACCTCGTCGAGGGTGCTTTTGAACGACTCTACTAGGTCTGAGGGCAGCTTACGGATGAAGCCTACAGTGTCAGCCAAGAGGAATGGCAGGTTCTCGATAGTTACCTTGCGCACCGTTGTGTCCAGGGTAGCGAAAAGTTTGTTCTCGGCAAAGACGTCGCTTTTCGACAGCAGGTTCATCAGCGTCGACTTGCCTACGTTGGTATAGCCTACGAGGGCCACACGGATGAGCCGTCCGCGGTTTTTCCTCTGTGTCGTCTTCTGCTGGTCAATCTCGGCTAAGCGCTGTTTCAGTAGGGTGATGCGGTGAAGGATGATGCGGCGGTCCATCTCCAGCTGCGTCTCGCCCGGACCGCGCAGTCCCACGGTGCCCTTGCCGCCACCGCCGCCAGAGCCGCCGCCCTGTCGTTCCAAGTGCGTCCACAGACGTTGCAGGCGGGGCAGCATATAGCGGTGTTGTGCCAACTCTACCTGTGCTTTCGCTTCGGCTGTCTGTGCCCGCATGGCGAAGATGTCAAGGATGAGTGAGGTACGGTCGAGAATCTTCACACCCAGTTCTTTCTCAATATTGCGCAGCTGCTTTGCGCTCAGCTCATCGTCAAAGATGACCATGCCAACCTGTATGGGCTCCTCGCCTTCACCATCCCAATGGTCGTGCTGGTCTTCGCACAGCTTAATATATGCTCTGATTTCCTGCAGCTTGCCACTGCCCACGTAGGTTACTTGGCTGGGGCCATTGGCGCGCTGGGTAAAGCGACGTACAGTACGTGCACCTGCAGTCTCGGCCAGAAACTCCAGCTCGTCCAGATATTCCTTCGTCTTCGCCTCGTCCTGCTGTGGTGTGATGAGTGCCACAAGCACGGCCGTTTCGGTCTTTGCTTCTGAGATGACAAATTCTTTCATGTGTTATTACCAGGGCAGGATGCTTTTCTTGAAAAACTTTTCGGCTTTCTCCATCGTATGACGCTGGCAGAAGACCATGACGCTGTCGCCGGCCTGAATCTGTGTGTTGCCATTGACGAGGATGCCCTGCTTGCCACGTACCAAGCCGCCGATGGCGATGCCCGACGGCAGACCGAGTGATTTTACAGGATTCTTCGTCACGCGAGAGCCTTCAGCAGCTACAAACTCCGCTACCTCGGCGTCTGCCATCATCAGCGACTTCATATTGCGAACATCGGCTTTCATCATCATCTGGAAGATATGGCTGGCGGCCACCGTCTTCTTGTTGATGATGGTACCAATGTCGAGCCCTTCGGCCATGGATACGTAGTCAAGATTCTCCACCATGGCGATGGTTTTGCGCACACCCAGCTTCTTCGCCGTGAGGCAGGCCAGGATGTTGGTCTCGGCATTGCCTGTAAGCGACACGAAGGCTTGCGTATTTTTGATGCCCTCTTCGCGCAGCAGACCGAGGTCGCGTCCGTCGCCGTGGATAATCATCACGTTAGGCTTTTCGATGAGCTGATTCAGACGCTCACAACGCTCCAGCGAGCTCTCGATGATTTTGGCGTGCATGTTCTCAGGCAGTGTAAGGGCAGCCCTGACCGACGTCTTGCCACCGCCCATGATGATGACGTTGCGTACGTCCTCGTATTCTCCCTTGCCCACGATGCGCTTGATGTGCGGGATATATTCGCCTGTAGTCATAAAGTAGGCCAGGTCGCCGCTCTTCAACATGTCGAGGCCGCCAGGGATGATTGTCTCGCCGCCACGCTTCAGTGCCACGATGTGGTAGGGGTCGTCGGGTCCGCAGAGGTCCTTAATGGGCTTGTCCAGTATTTGACAGTTGTCGCGCAGTTTGATGCCTAAAAGCACGAGAGCGCCGTCGTGAACGTCCCAGCGCTGGCGTACCCACGATAGCTTCAGACCGTTGATGATGTCAGTGGCGGCCAGTACCTCGGGATAAACCAGCGAATCGACGCCCACATGCTGGAACATCTCCAGATTCTGCGGCATCAAGTATTCGTAGTTGTCGATGCGGGCCACCGTCTTCTTTGCTCCCAGGGCGTGGGCCATCATGCAGGCGGTGATGTTGCGGCTCTCATAGCGGGTAACGCCCACGAAAAGGTCGGCTGAGCCTGTGCCGGCATCCTTCAGCGTTTTGATGCTCGTCGGCGAGGCGCATACGGCCATGATGTCGTAGTTGGAGTCGACACCTCCCAGACGCTCCTCGTCGTCATCGATGAGTACACAGTCGTGGTTCTCTGTTGACAGGAGCTTCGACAAGTGTGTGCCTACGGCTCCTGCGCCTGCAATGACAATCTTCATTTTAATGCTTAATTCATAATGAACGGTAAATCATGCGTAGTTAATTAAGCATTAAGTATGATGCATGATGCATTGTTTAATGCTTTCTTTGTCTAAGCCTACAATCTGGCGCAGCTCGCTGATTTCGCCATGTTCCACGAAGCTGTCGGGCAGGCCAAGACGGGTGATGTGAGGGGTATAGCCGTGGTCGCTCATCCACTCCATCACGGCACTGCCAAGACCGCCGTTGCGCACACCGTCCTCGATAGTAACGATGCGGCTGAATTTCTGGCCCACCTCGTGCAAGATGTCTTCGTCGAGGGGCTTGAGGAAACGCATGTCGTAATGGGCTATTGTTAAGCTCTCAACTTTTAACAGCTCCTCCACATCATTGCCTATCGGCCCGATGGTGAGGACGGCCACGTTGCTACCGTCGCGCAGCTTGCGACCCTTGCCAACAGGAATGGCTTCGAGCGGGCAATGCCAGTCGTCGAGGACACCGCGGTCGCGGGGATAGCGTATGACGAAGGGCCCCATGTTCTCTTGCTGGGCTGTGTACATCAGTCGGCGCAGCTCGTGCTCGTTCATAGGCGAGGCAATGGTCAGGTTGGGGATGGGACGCAGGTAGGCCAGGTCAAAGGCGCCATGATGCGTGGGGCCGTCTTTGCCTACCAGACCGGCACGGTCAAGGCAAAGCACAACGTTCAGCCGTAGGATGGCTACATCATGGATGATGTTGTCGTAGGCACGCTGGGCAAAGGCGCTGTAGATGTTGCAGAACGGTATCAATCCCTCCTTCGCCATGCCGGCGGAGAAAGTGACGGCATGACCCTCGGCAATGCCTACGTCGAAGGTGCGGTCTGGCATCTTCTCCATCATGATGTTCATGGAACAGCCTGTGGGCATGGCAGGCGTGACACCCACGATGCGCGGGTTCTGTTCTGCCAGCTCCAAAAGCGTCTTGCCGAACACCTCTTGGTATTTCGGCTTCTTGTCGCCCGTCTCGCTCTTGATGAGCTTGCCCGTCTCAGGGTCGAACTTGCCGGGGGCGTGCCATACTGGCGTGTAGTGCTCCGATGGGGCATAGCCGTGACCTTTTTTCGTGTGGAGGTGCAGCAGCTTGGGGCCGTGCATGTCTTTTATCTGTCGGAGGATGCGCACCAGCTCCTTCACGTTGTGGCCGTCGAAGGGCCCGAAGTAGCGGATGTTCATACCATCGAAAATGTTCTGCTGATGCGAGATGGCGCTCTTCAGGGCGTTGCCAAGGCGGATAAGTCCATTGCGGCGGTCGTCGTGCAACATGCCGTGACGCTGGAGGAAACGGGCCGTCTTGAAGCGCAGTCTATTGTACGTCTCGTTGGTGTTCAGCCCCAAGAGGTATTGCTTCATGCCGCCCACTGAACGGTCGATGCTCATATTGTTGTCGTTCAGGATGATGAGCATGTCGTTGGGGCTTGACGACACGTTGTTCAGTCCCTCGAAGGCCAGGCCACCGCTCATGGCACCGTCGCCGATGACGGCGACTACCTTTCTCTTTTTATCGGCTATAGCCATGCCCAGTGCGGCCGAGATGCTGTTTGAGGCATGTCCGCAGATGAACGCGTCGTACTCGCTCTCTACGGGCGAGGGGAAGGGACGGAGACCATGCAGCATACGGTTAGTGTGGAACAGCTCGCGACGACCCGTAAGAATCTTGTGCCCGTAGGCCTGATGCCCCACGTCCCACACGATGCGGTCTTCGGGCGTGTTGAACACATAGTGCAATGCTACGGTCAGCTCCACCACGCCGAGGCTTGATGCCAGATGGCCGGGGTTGACCGACAACTCCTGCACGATGGTCTGCCTCAGCTCATCGCACACCTGCGGCAGTTGATCAACGGGCAACTGGCGTAGCTGGTCGGGGTAATCAATATGGTTGAGTATCTCTATTTTCTTTGTTTCCACAATTAGATTTTTCACTTTTCGCCTGCAAAGATACTAATTAGCAAGCAAAGAGCAAAGGAAAACGGGATTTTTCTTTTCAAAGAAAGGCAATTGCTACAGCAGGAAGAAAAGAGAAACACCCACCACAGAAATGAGGGCTCCGATGACAGTACGCAGCGTAATTGGCTGGTGGAAGAGCCATTTCGACGGCAGAAGAATGATAATGGGCGTGGTAGACATCAATGTGCTGGCGATGCCGGCAGCAGTGTGCTGTACGGCCATCAGAGAAAAACCTACACCAATGAATGGGCCGCTGAAGACGGCGATGATCATCGCCAGAAGACCGCGGCGCTCGTTCAGACTTTCACGTATCCTGGTGGCGTGGCCGCTCAGGATGAGCCACATGGAGAAACATAACATGCCTGCCACGCAGCGTATCATGTTTGATGCGAAGGGCAGGACAGACGGCAATGATGACTGTACGGAGAGAATGTCGGCTTCGTAGTGGTCGAGCCCCACCTTGCTCAACACCAGGCCCAAGCCTTGTCCCAATGCTGCACCGATACCGAAGAGCAGGCCCTTCAGCGGCATGTTTACAGAGACGTGATGCCCGGCAGTGCCGCGTCCGAGAACAGAGATGGCGATGCCCATGAGCGTTACCGCCATGGCTATCAGCGATGACCACGCCAGCGTCTGGCCTATCATCACCCAGGCAGAGACGGCCGAGAACAAAGGGGCGAGCGTCATCAGCAACTGCCCCATGCGAGAACCGATGGTCAGGTAGCTATTGAACAAACACCAGTCGCCGAAGAAATAGCCCACTAAGCCCGACAGTAGCAACCAGCCCCACGTCGACGTGCCGGCATAGGCTGGCCAGGGAACGCCCAGCGTCAGCCACAGCAGTACGCCAGACAGCAGCAGCGTTACGCCCATACGCCAAACATTCATCACGATGACGCCCAGCCGCTTGCTGCCTATCTCGCTGGCCAGCGCTGCGATGGTCCATGAAAAGGCCACGCCCAGGGAAATGATTTCGCCTAAGTATCTCATTGCGTGTCACATGGTTCAATTTGTTTTCGTTTCATCGAAAAACTGCTGCAAAGGTATAAATAAGTGAGCAAAGCGCAAAAGAAAAAAGAACTTCTCTTCATGATTGACATATACTTCGGAAAAAAAAGTGGACATTAGATGGCTGTTATTGTTTTTTTTACTATCTTTGCAGCCAGAGTAGATAAAAATATGGTGAAGAGTGAAAAAGTGGCTCGTTATTCTGTTGGGACTATGCTTACAGGCACATGCCCAGCATAAGCACTCAAACGGAACAGATTTCATTCTGGAATATACGCCTTACGCATCGGTATTTGCACTAAAGGCGTTTGGAGTCGAGTCGAGAGATGATTGGGCGAAAATGACTGTGACGACAGCGGCATCGTGGGTTGTATCCGCAGGTACGGCCTATATGTTGAAGAATAGTATCAATGAGACGAGACCGGACAAGTCAGACCGGAAGTCGTTCCCCTCAGGGCACACATGTATCGCTTTTTCCGGTGCTACGTTATTGCTCAAGGAATATGGGAAGGTCTCTCCCTGGATACCTGTAGCAGGCTACGGCATTGCTACAATCGTAGGTGTAGACAGAGTCCTCAGTGACCGCCATTACTGGCATGACGTCGTTGCAGGAGCAGGATTGGGATTCGCCGCGACCGAAGCAACATGGTGGCTCTCAAGGAAAGTCTTCAAGAGCAAGAATGACCAGGTGATGATCGGCTTTGGCGGGAATACGTTAGATGTAGCAGTGACTTTTTAATCAAAAAACAAAATATTACGACTATGAGCAAAATTAAGACTATCGGTGTTTTGACATCGGGCGGCGACGCCCCAGGTATGAACGCAGCCATTCGTGCCGTGACGCGCGCAGGCATCTACAACGGTTTCAACATCAAGGGCATCTATCGTGGCTATGACGGGCTCATCAAAGGTGAAGTGAAGTCTTTCACCACCGAGAACGTGTCGGGTATTATCACCCGCGGCGGCACCATCTTGAAGACAGCCCGCTCAAAAGAGTTTATGACGCCTGAAGGGATGCAGAAGGCCTACGAGACTTGCCAGCGCGAGGAGATTGACGCCCTCGTCGTTATCGGAGGCAACGGCTCGCTGACCGGCGCCCGCAACTTCGGCATGGAGTTCGACTTCCCCTGCATAGGCCTTCCCGGCACTATCGACAACGACCTCTACGGCACCGATTCTACCATCGGCTACGACACCACGATGAACACCATCATGGAGTGCGTAGACCGCATCCGCGACACGGCCAACTCGCACGAGCGCATCTTCTTCGTCGAGGTGATGGGCCGTGATGCTGGCTTCTTAGCGCAGAACTGTGCCATTGCCTGTGGTGCCGAGGCTGCTATTATTCCTGAGGAGATGATGGAAGAAGACCAGTTGGCACAGTTTATGGGACGTGGCATCCGCAAGTCTAAGAAGTCGTGCATTGTCATCGTCTCGGAGAGTCCCAAGTGTGGTGCCCTCTATTATGCCGACCGTGTGAAGAAAGAATTCCCCGAGTTCGACGTGCGCGTGTCCATCCTCGGTCACTTGCAGCGTGGCGGCACACCTTCTGCCCACGATCGCATCCTGGCCAGCCGCACTGGCGTCGGTGCCATCGAGGCCATCAAGCAGGGGCAGCGCAACGTGATGGTGGGCGTCCGCAACAACGAGGTGGTCTACGTTCCCTTCTCAGAGTGCATTCGCACTGACAAACCATTTGACAAGAAACTCATCAAGGTGCTCGACGAGTTGAGTATCTAAAGCAGGAGAAAAATGATGAAGTTAAAGACAACCGTATTGGTGCTGATGTGTGTTCTTGGAGGGCTGATGGTAGGCGCGACGCCTATAGACAACCTGATAGAGCGCATCGACAAGGGCGCATCAAGGAAATTCAAGATTGAGCTGAAACAGGCCGACAAGGATTATTTTGAACTTGACCAGCAGGGTAGCCGGGTGGTGATACGTGGTAACTCATGGGTGAACATTGGCGTAGGCCTGAACTGGTATCTGAAGTATTACGCAGGTGTGCATCTTTCTTGGAATCAAATGCAGGCGAAGCTGCCCAACGTGCTGCCTCCGGTAACTCAGAAAGAGCGCCACGAAACAAACCTTACGCTGCGTTATGCCTTTAACTATTGTACTTTCTCCTATTCAATGGCCTTTTGGGATTGGGAACGCTGGCAACAGGAGATTGACTGGCTCTGCCTGCACGGCATCAACTTGCCATTGGCCATCGTCGGCGAGGAATGTGTATGGCGTAACATGCTATTGAGACTTGGCTACAGCGAGGAGGAAATAGGCAAGTTTGTCGCTGGTCCTGCCTTCCTTGCCTGGTGGGAGATGAACAACCTTGAAGGGTGGGGTGGTCCGTTGCCCCTCTCATGGTACGCGCGTCAGGAACAACTGCAGAAAAAGATTCTGAAGCGGATGAAGGAGTTCGGGATGCATCCTGTGTTGCCAGGCTATTGTGGCATGATGCCGCACGATGCCAAGGAGCGCTTGGGGTTGAACGTCAGCGATGCCGGTCTGTGGAATGGCTTCCAGCGCCCAGCCAACCTGGTGCCTACTGATGAGCGCTTCGACGAGATTGCTCAGCTCTACTATGATGAACTGACGAAGCTCTACGGCAAGGCTGACTATTACTCGATGGACCCCTTCCATGAAAGCGGCGATGACGCCAACATCGACTATGCCGCATCTGGCCGAAAGCTGATGGATGCCATGAAGCGCGTCAATCCAAAGGCCGTGTGGGTCATTCAGGGTTGGACGGAGAATCCAAGGCCTGAGATGGTTGACCCGATGAAGGCAGGCGACCTGTTGGTACTCGACCTCTTCTCGGAATGTCGCCCCATGTTCGGTGCGCCCAGTATCTGGAAACGCGGTAATGGCTACAAGCAGCATTACTGGCTGTTCTGCCTCTTGCAGAACTTTGGTGCCAATGTGGGTCTTCATGGACGCATGGATCAGTTGCTGAATAATTTTTATGGAGCCTCTAATGCATCCAAGACGTGGAGCGAACCCTCAGGCATCGGCTTTACGATGGAAGGCTCGGAGAACAATCCCGTGATGTTCGAGCTGATGAGCGAACTACAGTGGAGACCTCAGAAGTTCACGAAGGAAGAATGGGTGCGCTCGTATGTGAAAGCCCGGTATGGACTTCAGGACTCTAATCTCAAACTTCATACCTCAGACTTAGAGAAAGCTTGGCTGCTGCTTGCCCAGTCCATCTACAACTGTCCTCCTGGCAACAACCAGCAAGGCCCTCATGAGAGCATATTCTGCGGACGTCCCTCACTGAACAACTTTCAGGCATCTTCGTGGTCGAAGATGAAGAACTACTACGATCCAGCCAGCACGCTTGAGGCCGCCCGCCTCTTTCTTTCTGGTGCTGAAGAAATCTCACATCTCTCACCTCACACCTCACACCTCCCCAACAACCTTGAATACGACCTAGTCGACATCACCCGTCAGGCGATGGCCGATCAGGCTCGCTTGCAATATCAGCACGCCATTGCCGACTATAAGTCCTTCGCCATTGAAGACTTCAAGAAATCTTCGGCACGATTCCTGCACATGCTGTTGCTTCAGGACTCACTCTTGGCTACACGTTTTGAATTCCGCCTAGGCCATTGGACACAGGCCGCCATCAATTGCGGAACGACGCCTGAGGAACAACAGCTCTACGAATGGAATGCCCGTGTGCAGATTACCACTTGGGGCAATCGCTACTGCGCCGATACAGGCGGGCTGCGCGACTATGCCCACAAGGAGTGGCAGGGGCTGTTGCGCGACTTCTATTATCCCCGCTGGAAGACTTACTTCGATGCTCTCTTGGCACAGATGGAGGCGCTGACAAAGCCGCAGCCTGAGCTGCTGGGTGGCGGCCCCAATGCCAATAAGACGGCTTCAGAGCTCTTCGCTATGGCCCTTCCGCAGGAAGTTAAGATTGACTGGTATACTATGGAGGAACCATGGACGCTGCAGCGCAACAGCTACTCCGCTCAGCCAGAGGGTAATGCCTTGGAAATGAGCAGAAACGTGATGCGTTTTCTGCTTGACAAGTAGAAAAAACTAACTAATCATCCTTTCAAAGCACTATGAAACGTTTTTCCATGTCTGCCACATCCCTGTTATGCGCAATCATGATGAGCGCACAGACGGCTGTATTTCCCGATAGTCACGGTCTTTCACCGCTCGTCGGTTTTGCCTACGAGACACACCCCACGGCTCCCACAGGCCATGAATGGGAATCGCCCGAAGCCTTGGCCCTGAACAAGGAACAGCCACAGTCGTGGGGCTTTCACTTTGCTACGGAGGAGACTGCCCGCGGCGTGCTGCCTGAGCGTGGCGCCTACTGGCAGAGCCTCGACGGCACATGGAAGTTCCACTGGTGCAAGACTCCCGAGGAGCGTGCCAAAGGCTTTGAGGCCCCTGCCTACGACGTCAGCGCATGGGACGACATCGAGGTTCCCGGCTGCTGGAACGTGCAAGGCATCCAGAAGGATGGCAGTCTGAAATACGGCGTTCCCATCTACGTGAATCAAAAAGTCATCTTCGAGCATCAGGTGGCTGTAGGCGACTGGAAAGGCGGCGTGATGCGGAAACCTCTCAATCCGCAATGGACGGTGAATGAATACCCGAATGAGGTGGGCAGCTACCGCCGCACGTTCACCGTTCCTGATGCCTGGAAGGGGCGCACGGTGTATATTAACTTCGACGGCGTTGATTCCTTTTTCTATCTCTGGATCAACGGACATTACGTAGGTTTCTCGAAAAATTCGCGCAACACTGCCAGTTTCGATATCACTCCCTATCTAAACAAGAAAGGAGAGAACGTGGTGGCCGTTGAGGTGTATCGCAACTCCGATGGCTCCTTCCTGGAGGCACAGGACATGTTCCGCCTGCCCGGCATTATCCGCTCAACATACCTAACGTCTGTTCCCGAAGCAGAAATCAGCGACCTCATCGTCCGCACTACAAGTCTGAAAGAAGGTGAGGCGAAGCTTGATATCCAGACCGACATCCGTCAACATGGGAAGAAGGCCAAGAAGGACCTCACGACTGAATTCCGCTATTATCCTGTCCGCCTTTATGGCGACGACATCGAGGGCGAGGGTCAGGTCGTCGTTTCAGGACAGGAGCTGACAGGCGTGAGAGCCTGGTCGGCCGAAGCACCCTTCCGCTATGTGCTAACTGCTACGCTGAAGGACAAGAAGGGCAAGGTGCTGGATGTGCGTAGCACCTACTTCGGATTCCGTACCGTGGAGATTCGCGACACGGAGGCGAAGGACGACGAGTTCGGTAAGGAAGGCCGCTACTTCTACGTGAACGACAAGCCCGTGAAGCTGAAGGGCGTGAACCGCCACGAGACGGACCCCTGGCGCGGTCATGCCATCACTAAGAAGCAGATGCAGGAGGAGGTGTTCCTGATGAAGCGGGGCAACATCAACCACGTGCGCAACTCGCACTATGCTAACGACCCCTACTGGTACTACCTCTGCGACAAGTACGGCATCTACCTTGAGGACGAGGCCAACATTGAGAGTCACGAGTATTACTACGGCGATGCCTCTATCTCGCATCCTGTGGAGTGGCGTGCTGCCCATGTGGCCCGCAACATGGAGATGGTGCGTGCCCACGTGAACGCTCCCAGCATCGTCATCTGGAGCCTTGGCAACGAGGCTGGTCCCGGCGACAACTTCAAGGCAGCCTACGAGGCCATCAAGCGCTTCGATACGTCGCGCCCCGTGCAGTATGAGCGCAACAACGACATTGTGGACATGGGCAGCAACCAGTATCCGAGTGTCGGCTGGGTGCAGTTTGCGGCCAGCGGCGGCAAGGGTCCGAAGTATCCCTTCCACATCAGCGAGTATGCCCACTCGATGGGTAATGCCGGCGGCAACCTCATTGACTTCTGGAAAGCTATCGAGACGAGCAACTTCATCTGCGGCGGTGCCATCTGGGATTGGGTGGACCAGGCCATTGCAGTGCCTATTGAAAACGGGAAATATCAATTCAACTACGGCGGCGACTTCGGCGACCAGCCCAACGACGGCATGTTTTGCATGAATGGCGTGATGCTACCCGATCTCTCGCCCAAGCCCGAATACTACGACGTGAAGCATGTCTATCAGAACGTGGGCGTGGAGTTGGAGAAAATCAAAGACAGCACACCTGTCATGGGCGGCGATGGTCACTTCACCCGCCAACTGGTGACTTTCAAAGTGACGAACAAGAACTATTTCATCACTTTAGATGATGTGGACATCGTCTGCGTTGTGTTGCGCGACGGCTTTGAAGTGGCTCAGCTGCCGATAAATGATCCGTGGTCTGTCGATCCGCGTCGCTCGGCGAGCTTCACGGTGACCCTTGACGTGGAACGTGACCGCGACTATGCCGACCACTGCTACGACCTGCGCGTGGAGTTTCGTCTCAAGGAAGATATGCCGTGGGCTAGGAGAGGTTATGTGCAGATGGCTGAACAGTTCAACCTGTGGGGCGCTGGAGCCCCGATGGCTATCTACAGCCATGCCGACAAACTGCCAGCAATCGTGATGACAGATGGTAGCGGCATTGTCACGCTTTCCGGCAACCATTGGAATCTTGTCTTCGACGACCAAAGAGGAACTATACAGAGCTGGAAGGTCGACGGGCAGATGATGATTGAGCCTGCCTGCGGTCCTCTCATCGATGCCTTGCGTGCTCCCGTCGACAACGACAACTGGTACTACCAGAGCTGGTACCAGAACGGTCTGCACAATCTGGAGCACAAAGTCCTCGACCGTCACGTCTATACCCGTAAAGATGGTGCTGTGGTGCTGAACTATACGGTGGAGAGCCGCGGCTACCGAGGGGCCATTGGCGGTGGCAGCAGTGGCCGTTATGCCGTTCCCACCATCTGCAACACGCCTGCCGACTTCGCCTTCACCTCAAACATCGTCTGGACCGTCTATCCCGATGGCACTATCGAGAATGAGAGCGCCATCACCGGCTCGAACCCGAAGGCCATCCTGCCGCGCTTAGGCTTCCTCGTGAAGCTTCCCAAGCGCTTCGAGGCTCAGGGCAGCAAGCTCAGCTACTACGGCTGCGGTCCGCAGAACAACTATTCCGACCGCAAGAGCGGCATGTTCCAGAGTGTCTATGAGAGCACTGTCTACGACCAGTTCGTGGCCTTCCCCAAGCCGCAGTCAATGGGCAATCGTGAGGACGTGGAGTGGTTGGCCCTGACCGATGCCACCGGAAAGGGCGTCGTCTTCGGAGCCCTGACTGGCTCGATGTGCGCCTCGGCCCTTCCTTGGAGCGACCTGCAGCTGACCGTTGCGCCCCATCCCGACGAGCTGCCCGAGAGCGACCACGTCTATGTGCACCTCGACACGAAGGTCACGGGACTTGGCGGCAGCAGCTGCGGCCAGGGCGGTCCGTTGGAGCCTGACCGTGTCTATGCCGACGCCCACACCTTCGGCTTCTTCATCCGTCCTACAGCCACCGCCGACGCACGTCGCATCGGCGAGGCCAACTTCCCCGTCATGCATGGCGGCGACCTGCCCATTGCCATTACCCGCGACGCCAAGGGCGAAGTGCATATCGTATATAATGAGTTCGATGGAGAGGAAGCGTGTTATCGCATCACCCGTCAGGAAGAGAAGAAAAACATAAGGGGAAGAAGGGCTGAAGTCAAAGTGTTTGAGGGTGAACCCATCGATTTGAGGAACGGCGGCACCATCACCGTCTGGCATTCTGAGACTTCCGACGTGAAGATGACCCGCACCTTCGACAAGGTAGAGTTCGTGCCTGTCACCGTGCTGGCCTGCAGTAGCGAGGAACCAGGCGAGAATGCCGGCAATCTTGTTGACGGCAAACCGGAGACCATCTGGCACACTGCCTACGGTGTCACGGTCACGAAGTATCCTCACACTGTGGATTTCGACTGTTCCGAGACAAAGACCATCAAGGGTTTCACCTATCTGCCCCGTCAAGATGGCAGCAGCAATGGAATTGTAAAAGGCTATCGTGTGCAGCTCTCGCAAGACGGCAAGACATGGAGTGAGCCCGTTGCCGAAGGCGAATTTGAACACGGAACAACTGTGAAGCGTGTCACCTTCCAGAAAGCACAACGTGCCCGCTATCTCCGTTTCACCGCTCTCTCTTCACAGAACGGTCTCGACTTCGCAAGCGGTGCCGAATTCACGGTGTTAGCAGAATAATAGCATGATTTCTTCGTTCAGCGGACACTTATGTCCGCTGAACGAAAAAGTAAAGATTATTTGATGACAACCTTGTGCCCGTCAATGATGTATACACCTGGTTTCAGGTCTTCTTTTGACTGTTGTCGGCCGCTGAGGTCATAGCATCTGTTTGCTCCCAATGGTAAGATATTGACATCCTTGATGTCGCTGGAGAACGCCTGAGCCTGAATGCTGACTTGTCCCAATACAAAGTCAGCATTCTTTTTTGCATCGGTGTAGAATACGATGACATATTCGCCGTCTTTTGTAATGTCAAACTCGAATGACTGCTGACTGACTGCTGCGAACTTGTTGTCCGTTTTGCCACCAATGTTGATGGTGGGCGTATAAGTACCAGATGCCACTTCTTGCCCGCTGGGAGTTTCAATGGAAACGGTTATGGGCGCAAAATTGGGCTGGTTCCAGTTGCAAAGCTTGTATTTGACAGCATAATGGCCTGCGTGCAACTTCATCGTGGAGCGGGCTGTCTTGGCGCCGAATTTTGCCCACGCGCCTTTTTCCTTGCCAGCAGCGTTCTGAACGAGCAGACCATATTCAAAGGCTCGGGTTTGATTCGTGAAATGCAGGATACGAGGCCCGTCAGCGTATGGAAGTCCGCCGCCCACGCGTTTTGCCGATCCATCGCTCACATACCAGTCTTGCGGTACGATGTTCTCATTCCTGAAATTCTGAGACAGGCTGTAGGTGCTCTTCGATGCAATGTAGTTGACAAGGCATGAGGCTTGGGCAGTCATGCCTTTGTTGTCAGTTACCTCTACGCGCAAGTTGTGTTTGCCGCTTGCGGGTGATGTCAGCGTCGTTGAATAGGGTGATGCCGTTAATGATTCAATCAGCTTGTTTCCTTCATAGAAGTCCAGTCTCTCGACCTTGCCGTTGGGGGCTTTGGGGATAGCTTTGAAAGTGATATCCGGGAATACAGCCTCACCTTGCGGAGCCATGTATAGATAAGTAGTTGGTCCGGCGGGCTGTGAGATTCTCACCGTAGGCATGTTCAGAGAGAAACGCTTGCAGAAGTTCCAAATAAGGTAGCGATTCTGGTCTGAGGGCCAGTGTCCGCCGTTGTTGTAGGAGAAGAGCCACACCTCGCCGCCGTTAGGACCGCCGCTCCATTTCTCCAAGTCACCGTCCTGCCAGTTGCTGCTCATGGCTTTGTATCCGACGGTCTTGGAATAGTTGGTGTGCTTGTCGTGCAAGGCATAGTTCTCAATGTAGTTATGGATGTTGTATTCCTCATAATCGAATACATTATCGCCGTAAGCAATGACCTCCAACAAGTTGACAGGCTTCTTGCAGTTGTTCCACGGCTGCTCTGAGAACTGGATGCCGCTCGTTGGGGCAAAGGCCGCAATCTTGTCCTGCATATTGGCAATGCAATGATGGATGAGCATTGATCCCATTGAGAATCCCGACCAATAAACGCGCTCTCTGTCGATGTCAAAGCGGCTGGCCATTTCATCAATGGTCTTGATGACGAAGTTCTGGTCTTTCGTGCCGCCGGTGTCCCATATGTTGCCGTCGCTGCGAAGGTAGGTGACAACGAACTTGGCCGTGTCAATCATCTCGTAAATCTTGTCGTTGTCATATTGGTACTCCGGATCTTGGTTCATTCCGTGGGTGACAATAAGCAGTGGCGACTTGGCTGGCAACTGATTAGGGGTGAAAACCACCATGTTCCTTTGCTGGCCATTCACATTGATGTTAATTGACTCCTTCTTGTAGGCAAAGACCTGTAAGACTAAAAGCAGGATTACGAATAGTGAAATCGTTGAGCGTTTCATAATGGGTTAGTTGTACGCTATGTTATTTTACATTCTCAGCTTTACACACAGCATGGTGAGGTCATCATTAGGCTCGGCCCCGTTGCGGTGCTTCTCAACTTCAGCCTTCAGGTATTCCACTACCTGACGGGCATTCTCGAAATGTGCTGTGCGGAGGATGTCGAGCAGTCGCTCGTCGCCAAACTGCTCTTGCTGCCGGTTCTCGGCTTCGTTCAGACCGTCGGTATAGACGAAGAGCGGACAACCTTTGATGCTGTCGATACATTCGCCGATATATTCCAAGCCCGGCCACAGGCCGATGGGAGCATTGGGTTCCATCTCAAGGAAATCACTACCTTGCTCGCCCTTGCGTAATATGGGCGGATTGTGCCCGCAGTTGCAGAAGTCCAGATGACCCGTGTTGAGGTCGATGAGCCCAATAAACATGGTGACGAACATGCCAGCCTCGTTGTCGCCTGATAGCTCGGCGTTCATGCGTGTGGCAATCTCTGCCGGCATCATTTCCTGTGTGGCCAAAGTTCGGAAAAGTCGTGTGGCCTGTGCCATGAAAAGTGAGGCGGGTACGCCTTTGCCTGAGACGTCGCCCACGCAGAAATATAGCTTGTCTGACATGAGGAGGTAGCCATAGAGGTCGCCGCCCACTTCCTTGGCAGGGGTCATCGAGGCATAGATGTCGAGGTCGTCGCGTTCTGGGAAAATACCAGGCACCATCGACATCTGTATGTCGCGTGCGATACGCAGCTCGCTCTCAATGCGCTCTTTCGCGGCGGTGGTCTCTTCTAACTGGTCGTAGGCTGTCTTCAGCTTCGAGTGGGCCTCCTCCAGACGCTTGTGCGCGTGCGCCAGATGCTTGGCGGACCGGTAACGGAAGAAAATGAAGATGAGGAAGAAGAGAATGAGCAGCGACAGGGCTACGGTGGTGCTGACCCATCGCTGGCGGTCTATGTCAGCCTGTTGCTGGTTGATCTTGGCTTCTTTCTGCGAGGTGTTGTAGATAGTGGCCAGTTCGGCTGCATCGTCGTTCTTACGTTTGACAATAGCGCTGTCGATGGCATCGCACACCTGCAGTGAAATCGCCATGACCGAGTCGCGGCGCTGAGCTCCTACATTGGCACGCAACTTGGGAAGGAGATAGAGCTCGATATTATCGAGGGTGAGCTCGATGTCGCGCTCAACGAGCATCTGATCCAGAAAACGATAGTTGTCAGAGGCCTCGACATAGCGTCCGGCCCGCAGCAGATAGTCATTGGCATTGATGCGTCCTATGCTGGTCTTCGAATAATCTGTGTTCAGGAATGCTTCGTAGGCTTCAATAGCTTGCTCTGTGCTGTCAATGCCCAGCTTGGCCACGGCGCGCATGATTTCAATCTGTCCCTTGTACTCGTCGATATAGTCGAGGCGGGAATTCTTCATTTGCCGATAGAGGTCGAGAAGCATTTCCGTGCGGTCAATCCAGTAGAGGGCATCGTCGAATCGGTGCGTGTTGATGTAGGCTTGGCTGGTATAGACTGTGCCAATGACGGCCTCCTGAATGCCGCGGCCCACGGTGTCGGTTTGCCAGCGGTTGCGATAGTGCTCACGGGCCTGATAGAAACTAACGCTGGCCTCGTGTACCCGGCCGAGATTGAGCTCACAACAGCCGATGTTGTTCAGCAGAATGGCATAGTCGATGTCAGAACCGGTATTGGTCTCCTTCATTTTAGCTACGGCAGGCATGGCCACCTGCAGCGAGCCTTCGAAGTCGCCCTTGATGAGAAGCAGTTCAGAAAGACGGCGTGCCGACTTGTTGTAGCTGAGCTGGTCTTGCTCAGACTTTATTTCGCAGGCCAGCGCCTTTTTATAATAATACTCAGCCGTACGGTTCTGTCCTAAGCGATAGTAGGCAGAGCCGCGCCAGCGGTTGGCCTGCATGGCAGAGATGTCACCCGCCTGCTCAAAGCTGTCGGTCAGCACTTTCATGCGCTCATAGTCTTTTTGCGCACCTGCTGCAAAGATGATGCTGTCAGCGTGTCCCGACCTCAGCTCATGGGCCGCCTCGTCATGACCACACGACCATAACAATATGCCCAGCAGGGTATACAGGGTTGACAGTAGGAGCTTTTTCAGTCTCTTCATCTGCAGACATTAGCTTTTGCGTGGCAAATTTACACATTCTTCCCCATTCCGCCAAGCTTTTTTCTTTTTTTTTCTGAATTGAGGTCTTGGTTGTCTTTCTGGCCACCGTTTTTTATGATATTTCTCGCGTCTATTTCTTTAAATCACGTCGTGGTTGATACTTCTGATAATTGAATTCCTTTTCTTTTTTTCCTGTGGAGTATATGTATAGGTCAACTTTTTATGTTATAATCCATAAAAAAGGTTAATTGGAATAACTTTTTTTTATGTAAACACATTATTCTTTAAAAGTAAATACTTACTTTTGTCAGCTATATGAACTACGTATGTTTTTGAAAAACTATTTGCAAATGAGAGTATACAGATATTATTTTGGGATTTTTTCCTTGATTGCAATCTTGACGCAAAGCCTGTCAAGTTGTAGCAAACAAACGGATTTGTATGATGAGGCAGCAGTTGCTCAAGTTAATGCTGTGAAGCTTTTGGGCCCCATTGATGAACGTCATGACTGGAGCACCATCGCTCAGGGTTCGGTAACCATTAATGCTAATGCCGACCTCGACGATATCGTGAAGGTACAGATTCTGAGCGAGTCGCCGTTCTTCAATGACGATGCCAAAGTGCTCAATGAAGCCAACGTAAAGAAAGGCGGCAAAGCCACTCTCGTCTACGATGCACCGAAGAACTGCACGAAGCTGGTAGCAGCTTGTGTGAGCAGCAAGGGTGCGTACTATATCCAAGTATTTAAACCCGGTACTCAGGAGGTGTCATTTGCACATGGTGCCAAGAGCCGCGTCACCCGCGCCTCAGGCAGCGAGGCCCCTCACATTACCTCTATTACCCTGTCGGCCCCTCACAAGACATTCAATGCCATGCGTGCCGAGGCTGGCGAGACATGTGTTATCAAGGGTAAGACCTACACTGAGTGGAGCGACGGGACGTGGGCCGGAGAGCAGGTATGGCAGCCTGCCGACGGCAATACCTTCGACGGTGGCTGGAAAATGGACACCGAGAAAAACAGGGGTATTATCTTCCGTGACATCGATGGTTTTGCCGAGGGGGAACTGGAAATCATTCAGGCCATCACTGAAGCCTTCCTTTATAAATATTCCAATGACCAATACTCTGTTAACGGAAAGAAAAATAATCTCCGGTTGATTCGTAATAGTGCCTAATTTACGCTCAACAACAACTACCTGATTACCAATGGCGTGAATCCTGTGACGCTCATCCCCGTCCAGATTTACACCACGGAGTTCAAGCAGAATCATGTCTATTATTATTATTATAAGCCGGAGAATATTCCCGCAGGTATGGACGAGGTCGACTATATTAAGCAGTTGCCCAAGTACAAGGCTATACAGGTAGAACGCGCTACGACTACCCCAGCCAGCAATGCAGGCACTTTCATCCGCAACAAGGAATTCTTGTTGCCTTATTATGGCGACGGCGTTCCTACGCAGGGAGCTAACACTGCCAGCGCCATCTTCCCCAAGGGATACAGAATTGGTTTCCTGAACATGAAACATACTGAAAACAACTGGGATATTTCCAATTGTCTACACGGCTGTACCTATGGTGACGGACGGTTGAATTATGCCGTCAACCATATTCAGGGACACTATTTTACGGCTATGGATAAATCCATAGGCGGCTCTACCGAAGAGGGTATGCAGTTCGATGACCCCCGTATTGCCATCTTCAGTGCCAACGGCAAGACATATATGTGTTTCGAGGATGGTGCTGACTGTAATTTTAGCGACATGATTATTGAAGTGGGCAGCGGTACTGACATCGTGAACGAGGAACTGAATCCTGAGGGGGCCAGCTACACAATGTGCTTCGAGGACGAGCCTCTTACCGCTGACTACGACGTTAATGATGTGGTGTTGGAGGCCGTCCGCTTGAATGAGAACACCGTCCGACTCTCCATTGTGGCTTGTGGTGCCAATGATGCATTGTGGATTCAGGGCATTGAAGGCCACGTCCTGGCCTCTAAGGAGATACATGAGTTCTTTAATGTCAAACCCGGAGAAGCCTTTATTAATACTCAGAAAGACAAAAAGTGGTATCAACCTGTGTCGGAAGACATTACCATAGATAAGACGATGTCAATAGAGAACTTCCTCAGGGGCATTACTGTCAGAAATGTCTCAACAGGCAAAATCCTCTCTATGCCGCAGAGGCGCATCCGGATTTTTCCGTGGCAGACCTCCACAGACCATGCATGACTGCATAAGCAAGAGTATTGATTTGTATGTCTGCCCAAAATGTTGTACCTTTGCACCATATTTTATAAAGGTATGACAGAGAAAGAGAGAAA
>JAILAA010000064.1 GCA_024681875.1 Prevotella sp. | reverse complement strand
ATTTGTTACAACTTTTATTTACTTTTTAACCACTGTTAAAATCATTCTGAGGCCTGCAACATCTTTTTGCAGGCTGCAGAATCCGTTTTGCGGCCTGCAGAAATTTATTAGCAGGCTGCAGAATCATTGAAGGTGGAGGGTGGAAGGTGGAAGGTGGATGGTTAAGGGTGGAAGGTTAAGGGTGGAGGGTTGATGGTGGATGGTGGAAGCTTGATGGTGGAAGCTTGATGGTGGAAGGTTAATGGTGGAAGGTTGATGGTGGAAGGTTGATGGTGGAAGGTGGTATCTCGACTCCCCACCCCTTTAAGGGGCGGGGTGGCCGAAGGCCGGGGCGGGGTGAAGGCCGCCTCATTGCCTGCCGTAGGGAAAGTTACAGACCCCACCCCTACCCCTCCCCTTCTTGCGTCCCGTTGGTAGCAAGCGTCACCCTTCGGGATGCCGAGCGGAGGGGCGGGGAGTTGTTGAGGCGGCTCCCCCTGAGGGGAGGGGAGTTGTTGCGCCAGAGGTATCAAAACTCCCCACCCCTTTAAGGGGCGGGGTGGCCGAAGGCCGGGGCGGGGTGAAGGCCGCCTCATTGCCTGCCGCAGGGGAAAGTTACAGACCCCACCCCTACCCCTCCCCTTGAGGGGCGGGGAGTTGCTGCGCCAGAGGCGGAGTGTGCGAAGGGCATGCAAAGTAATTGCCCAAAACTCCCCACCCCTTTAAGGGGCGGGGTGGCCGAAGGCCGGGGCGGGGTGAAGGCCGCCGCAGTAACCGAGATGCCTGCCGCCTCATTGCCTGCCGCAAGGGAAAGTTACAGACCCCACCCCTGCCCCTCCCCTTGAGGGGCGGGGAGTTGTTGAGGCGGTTCCCCTTGAGGGGAGGGGAGTTGTTGAGGCCCCTCCCCTTGAGGGGCGGGGAGTTGTTGGAATAAAAGTTCACAAATTCACAATTCACAAATTCACGTTTTGCCCCCTTTTTGAGCAATTTTTGAAAATAAAACTTCAATATTATATAATATATATATATTATATAATATTGCCCCTGAAATCAGGGCAAAACGTGAATTTGTGAATTTGTGAATTTGAACAAGAAGAAAGAATGAATCAATAACTATCAGATTATGAGACAATTAGTAAAGAAAACCAAAGGCACGGTCACCATCTATGATGATGAAAGCATCGAGTTTTCGCCACAGGGGAAAGGCGAGCCAGTGTATGAAAATTTGTTAAAATCGGGAAATTCATCGATAAAATTGACCACCAAACGCCAACAAAAGAACTATGTGGCCAAGCTGAAATGCGCCGCCGACTGCGCCGACCCCATCGAGGACACGCACGAACAGCTGGACAAGCTGTCGGCCAAGCTCTTTCCGAGTATGCCCGCCACAATAAGTTGGACATAAAATGGGTGTAGTGTAAAAAGAACGGACGCCTGCTGTGATAGCAAGCGCCCGTTTTTTATATAGATGAAATTCACAAATTCACAATTCACAAATTCACGTTTTGCCCCCAATTTCGGCACTTTTTTTGATATTTTGCCCTCCCTCGCCCTTTGGGCGTTTTATTTTGCCCCCCTTCGCCCTTTGGGGTGTTTTACTTTTTTAAGAATTTCGCGTCGCTCAAAAGCACACGTTTCCCAACCAAATCTGACCTTCGGAAAATAGCGTATGCCTACTTTCCGTATTTCTCAATGAGGCCCTCTGCCTGCGTGTCGCCTAATTCCTTTGCACGCTGCAAGCTTTTCACTCCTTCGGCCTTGTCGCCCTTCAAACAGAGTGCCAGGCCGAGAAAGAGATGGCCATCGCTATATTCAGGCACAAGCTCAATACACTTTCTCGCCGTTGCTATGGCATCGTCGTAAAGTCCCACGCGAACCTCCAATGATGCTTTCTCGGCATAGTAGAGCTCCTGCTGTGGGTTCATCTCAATGGCCTTGGTAATATCGTTCAGCGCCAGCTGGTAGATGCGGCCACCCTGCTCGGCCTGGAAACGCAGGTAATAGAATTGGTCATTCACCTGCGTCATCATCAGCTTCTCGTAGTCGTTGAGGTCATTGACGGCATCACGATACTTGCCCGCCTCCAAACGTGCCTGTGCCCTCGTGAGGATATAGGGCGCAGCCTCCTTCAGGTATGGCTGTGAGAAGAGGCTGACTGCCGAGTCGAGCAATGCCAGATAGGACAGTGTGTCAGCCTGCATCAGCTTGCAGGTGGCAGCCTCCAGGAAAAGGTCTGGCGAACGCAGCTCGCTGTTGTAAAGTGTTTCGTAGACGGCACAGGCTTCGGCATATTTCTTCTGGCCAAAGTACACATAGGCCTGCTGCTGGCGGTAAAGCGGCAGCGGACTATCAGCATAGGCGGCTTCAGCCTCGGCCATAGCCTTGTCTAATGTCCACGCCTCGTATGGATTCTCCCTGCTCTGCATCAACACCTGATAGATAAGCCGCGAGTAGCTATAGTGTGCCTCGTCTTTCCTGTCACCTACGCTGAGAGCCTGCTGCATGTCGGCATCGGCGTCGGCAAAGCGCCCTGCCTCAGCTGCCAGCCGGGCACGGGTGATGAATCCCTCCTGCTCTGTGGGGAATTTGTGTATGAAGTCCTCTACCAGCTCGACACAGGCTGCTGAGTCGAGCGACGATGGCGCCATGAAGAGTGTAAGCAAGGCCTGCTTCGTATCGTCGGGCAGGGCTTTCTTGATATGCGTAGCACGCAAAGTAGGGTCATTGATGCTCAGGCCCGTCGTTTTCAGGCTGTCGGCAAAAAGGGCACTAACGGCATAACTGAGCGTATCGCCTTGTGTGGCAGGGCGTTGCATCAGACCCAAGAGCAGGCCGTCGTCGGTCAGCAGGGGCAGGCCCACGCCGTCGTCGGGCATTTGCATCCTGACGGTATAGTAGGCGTATTGCCCGTTAAAGGTTTCTGACTTGCTCACCGTGCCAGCTATGGCATTCTTTGTATCACGGTAGGGCAAGAGCCACACAGTGGCACCTTCGGATGCACTGGCCGTTGATAAGGCTACGGGCTGTGCTTTTTTTACACCCACCCTGAACTTTGCCACATCGTATGTGCTGTTGGCGCCAAGCATCAGTTCCACATAATATTCCTTGCCTGCGGCATCGATGACCACGGCACTGCTGGCGCCACGAAACGGCTCGAAGCTGCTGAGCGCCTCGCCCTGTTCGCCAACGAACACGCCATTCGCACTGCCTATCAGGGCGCCACTGCCATCGAAGGTCTTCAGCGTAAACACAGACTTGGCTGTTTTCTTCACCCATGACTGTGCCCCTGCGGGACTAAATGACAAATGAAAAAAGACAAATGACAAACCTATCATCACCATCCATCTTCTGTTCATTTTATTAATTTTTTGTGCTTTCTTCTTCATTGTCTTCTAATTATCATTTATCGTTTAGCGAAGCGCAATAGTTGTTTTGCGTTTTCTATTGCAGCATCGCTGACGTCACTGCCAGAAAGCATCTGGGCTATCTCACCGATACGCTCCTGCTGCATGAGCTGCTGCATGTGTGTGGTAGTGCCTTGCGACGTCTCTTCCTTGTATACCTTATAATGCGTAAGGCCCATAGCGGCTATCTGCGGCAAATGCGTGATGCTGACCACCTGCCTGCCTTCTGCACCCATCTCCGCCATCATCTGTGCCATCTGCTCGGCTACCTTTCCGCTGACGCCAGTGTCTATCTCGTCGAAGATGATAGTAGGCATCTTCACCACCCCGCTGACCATTGCCTTCAGCGCCAGCATGACGCGGGCTATCTCGCCACCCGAGGCCACCTGGGCCACAGGCTGTAGGGGCGACGATGTGTTGGCCGAGAAATGGAAGGCCACGCGGTCGCAGCCAGTAGGCATTGGCTCACACACCTCCATGCTCACCTCAAAGCGGGCATGCGGCATCCCCAGCGCCACTAATCGTTGCGCCATCTGCTCGGTTATCTGACGGGCTCCCTCTGCACGCCGCTTTGTCAGTTCATCACCCTTTTTCTTGCAGTCGGAGTATAGCTGCTGCACCTCAAGCTCCTTGTCGGCCAACAGCTCGCTACCGCCTTCTATATTCTGCAGGCGACGGCCCAAGTCTTCTTGCAGGGCGAGAAGACCGGCAACATTTTCGGTGTGGTATTTCTTCTGCAATTCGTAGATGCGGTCAAGGCGGGCATCTATGCGGTCGAGCTCAGCAGGGTCGAACTCAATATCTTCCATGCAGGCACTCACCTCCTCGGCCACATCTTTCAACTCTATGTAACTCTCTTCCAGCCGAGCGGCCAACTCAGGAGCAGCGGCCAAGACTCGCTCGATGCGATGCAGCGACTGGGCGGCAGTGCGCAACTGTGCAACAATACCGGAGCCTTCTGCAGCAAGGGCATTGTCTGCCTCATAAAGTGCTTGCTTGATGTCCTCAACATGGGCCATGGTCTCGCTGCGCTGTTCCAGTTCCTCCTGCTCTCCATCAACCAATCTGGCATTTGAGAGTTCATCGAACTGAAACTGCATAAAGTCCTGTTGCTGACTACTTTGCTCTATTTGTTCGCGAAGTGCTTCCAACTGTTTCTGAGACGCATGCCATGCGTTGAATGCCTGTACATATTGTTCCTGCAAAACACGGCTGTCGGCAAGGATGTCGACAACGCTCAGCTGGAAATCGTGCTTGCCAAGAAGAAGGTTTTGGTGTTGTGAATGAACATCGATGAGACGCTCGCCCAGCTCTTTCAACAAAGAAAGGCCAACGGGTACGTCGTTAACAAAGGCGCGGCTCTTGCCAGCGGCGGTCAGTTCACGACGGATGATCGTGTCGGCCATGTCGGGTTCCAGTTCGTTCTCATCAAAGAACGCCTCCATACCCTCATAGTGCGAGAGGTCGAAATGCGCCTCCACCACACACTTGTCGGCGCCCTGCTTCAGCGCCTTCATATCGGCACGCTGGCCTAACAGCAGGCCAATGGCACCAAGGATGATGCTCTTGCCGGCGCCCGTTTCGCCTGTAATGACGGAGAAACCGCTTTGGAACTCCATGTCCAGCTCGTCGATGAGCGCAAAGTTTCTTATATAAAGATGTGTAAGCAATTTGCGTTATTTACGTGTTCAATCATCTGATAATCTGCACCTCACCGCCCATGCCTAATTTGATGATGCTGGAAGGCTGATGAGGTTTATGCTCCTGACGGCGCGACCAACACACATAGTCCACCTGTTCGATGATGCGCGGGTCGATGTCGCGGTAGTTCTGTGCCGGTGGCTCGCCACTGATATTCACAGACGTACTGACGATGGCCTTCTGAAACCTGTAGCACAGCTCGTGGCTGAAAGGCTCCTGCGTGATGCGTATACCAATGCTGCCGTCCTCGCCAATGAGGTTAGGCGCCAGGTTGACGGCACCGTCAAATATAATTGTTGTGGGCTTCACGATGCAATCAATAAGCTGCCACGCCACATCGGGCACCTGTCGCACATAGCGCTGAAGACGCGCGTCGCTGTCGACAAGACAGATAAGCGCCTTGCGCTCGTCTCGCTGCTTGATTTTGTACACACGGGCTACGGCCTCCTCGTTGGTGGCGTCACAGCCTATTCCCCACACCGTGTCCGTAGGATAGAGAATCACCCCACCCTTCCGCAGTACATCCACAGCCTGTCTGATATCCTGTTCCTTGGTCATAATTGAGTGCAAAGGTACGAAAAAAGTTGAGAGTTAAGAGTTGAGAGTTGAGAGATATTTCATTGGGCTTAACATTTTTTATTCCTTATGCAAGAAACATCTCCAGTAAAAACCCTTACCTTTGCACTAAAACTCTAAATAGTGAAGACAGAACTGATATTAGTGGGACGCACCGCCGACAAGCATTTCCAGGCGGGCATCAGCGACTATGCAGCGCGCATCGGCCACTATATGCCTTTCAACATCGACATCATCCCCGAACTGCGCAACACTAAGAGTATGACGGAGGAGCAACAGAAACAGGCCGAGGGCGACCTTATTCTGAAACAGCTGCAGCCTGCTGACACAGTGGTGTTGCTTGACGAGCACGGACAAGAGCTGCGGTCCATAGAGCTGGCACGCTGGCTGGAGCGCAAACAACAGACGGCCCGTCGGCTGGTATTCGTCATCGGAGGCCCATACGGATTCTCGCCTGCCGTCTATGAACGTGCAGACGAGAAGCTTTCTTTGTCAAAGCTCACATTCTCTCACCAGATGGTGCGACTGGTCTTCACCGAACAGCTATACCGGGCCTGCACCATCATTAAAGGTGAGCCTTACCACCACGAATAATAAATAGCATCATAAAAAATGGATAAAATCATCATCTATCAGATTTTCACCCGCCTCTATGGCAATAAGAACACCACGCGCAAACCTCTCGGCACCATTGAGGAGAACGGCTGCGGCAAGCTAAACGACTTCACCCCATCGGTACTGAAGCAGATACGCGAGATGGGGGTCACGCATGTTTGGTATACTGGCATCATCCGCCACGCCACAATGACCGACTACACCGCCTACGGCATTCCTCGCCAGCATCCCGCCGTGGTAAAGGGCCGCGCAGGATCACCTTATGCCATCACCGACTATTACGATATCGACCCAGATCTGGCCGTCAACGTCGATAAGCGCATGGAAGAATTCGAGCGTCTGGTCAACCGCACCCATCGCGCAGGTCTGAAGATGATTATCGACTTCGTGCCCAACCACGTTGCCCGCCAGTATAAGAGCATCGCCAAGCCCGAGGGAGTACACGACCTGGGCGAGGACGACGACACTACACACGGTTTCGACCCACAGAACAACTTCTACTATTGTCCCGGCCAAGGTTTCTCCCCCTACTTCGACCTCTATCACGGTGAGCTCTTCCCATACGAAGAGACGCCTGCCAAGGCCACTGGAAACGACTGCTTCCACAACGCTCCTGGCATCAACGACTGGTATGAGACGGTGAAGCTGAACTACGGCGTGGACTATTATGCAGGACACGTGGGACACTTCAATCCCGTTCCCGACACATGGAAGAAGATGCTGCATATACTGCTTTACTGGGCAGCGAAGGGAATTGACGGTTTCCGCTGTGACATGGCAGAGATGGTGCCGGCAGAGTTCTGGGCATGGGCTACACCGCAGGTAAAGGAACAATACCCGGATATCATCTTCATTGGCGAAGTATACAACCCGCAGGAGTATCGCAACTATCTGACCTCGGGCTTCGACCTACTCTACGACAAGGTCGGTATGTACGACGCTGTCAGCGACGTGCTCTGCCACCACCGCGAGACAAGCGCCATTACCTGGGCCTGGCAGCAGACCGACGACATCAAGCACCACATGCTTTACTTCCTCGAAAACCACGACGAGCTTCGCCTGGCTGGCGACTTCTTCGTGGGCGACGCATGGAAGGCACTGCCTGGCTTCGTCACCTGCTTGCTGATGCAGCAGAATCCTTTCATGCTCTACGCCGGACAGGAGTGGGGCGAGCGAGGCATGGACCAGGAGGGCTTCAGCGGACTGGACGGCCGCACAACCATCTTCGACTACTGGTCGCTGCAACCAGAACGCGACGAGGCGCTCATCGCCTACTACAAGAAGGTGCTCGCTATTGCCCGCACCCACAAAGCCATATCAGACGGCACCATGTTCGACCTGATGTATGCCAACGGCCAGTACCGACGCCAGTTCGCCTTCTTCCGCAAGTCAAAGAAAGACCTGTTGCTCGTGGTGTCAAACTTCGATGACATCCCCTTTACTATGGGGCTGACCATCCCCGCACACGCCTTTGAGTACCTTGGACTGGAAGAGGGCCTCTACAAAGCCACCGACCTGCTGACAGGTGTGGAGACCTTGATTGAGCTAAGGTGCGACGGAGCGGTAGGCATCAATCTTGAGGCCCGCGGAAGCGTTGTATTGAGTCTACTTGAAAAGGGCCACCCAATCAACAAATGACTTTTTAACAAGGGCGTGGCCCTGCCCTCAGTCACCCAACTACTTGCAAGGTGATTACTTGGTACTGTTGCTCCTGTACTTCTTGATGATGCTGTAGGCTGCATAGAGCCCCTGCTCGCCAGCCTTGCTCAAGTCGGCAATGCCGTCGGCTGTCTGTCCAGCCAGCAGGTGGCAGATGCCACGGTTGTAATATGCCTCAGGCAAGTGAGCATCAGTCTCGATAGCTTTTGTGAAGTCGCTGATGGCTGCGGCATAGTCCTGCTGCTGTGCCTTCAGGCAGCCGCGGTTATAAAGCAGGAAAGAGCAGGCGGGGCTTTCGCTGATGACCTTGTCGAGGTCGAGGAGCCACAGGTTGCCACCTGACGCCACTCGAGGAACATCTGTTCCACGTGCCTCGAATGTCGTGGCGGTCTCTGTCTTCTGTAAAGCATTCTGATATTGCAGAAGGCGGGCCTGACAAACAATCTTAAGCCATTGCGCAGCCATAAGGAGCGATGAGGACTGTGAAGCGGAAGGCTGGTTTTCGATGATGAGCGAAAGGTCGCTGATGGCGGCCTCATAGTCCTGCAACGCAGCATAGGCAACAGCCCTGTGTAGCAGCTGATCGTCCGTTTGGTTTTGGGGGGACATACCCTTGGAGGACGTATTTCCCAAACGACTACCGATGGCGGTGGTCAGCGAGTCAATGTAGCTGAAATAGGCAGTGGCATGGCCTGTATCGAGCGAGGCCTGAGCGTTACTGACGTAGAGCGGATATTCGGTCGACTGTTCGTTGATTTCCTCGATGCGGGTGTCGTAGTGGCGCATTTTCTTCAGTTCGTTGTACTGCGGCTCGAGGGCAAGGGTGAAGAGAGGCAAGAGGTCCATGTCGGCATGACGGTTTTGCACCCTTCCGCGGTAGTCGCTCTTGTACTCGCGTTCCGGCTCTTGCTCGTCGGCCACCACCAGCTCGTTGTATTTCTCCATGTCGAGGTCGCTGCGTTTGCGCTGGCTGCGTTTAACGGCCTTAGGCTGAAGTCCGTAGAGCTGCTGGTAGAGTTGTGTACGATAGACCTTGAACTCATCGAGCTCGGCTTTTGCCGTCTGTCCTAAGCGGCGATAACAACGGGCACGGTAGATAACGGCGGTGTAAAAGTTGGGATACTCGTCGATAATCTTCGTGTAGTCGCGCACGGCTCCCCGAAGGTCTCCCGTGCGGTCAAGCAGCACGGCACGGTTGAAGAGGGCGAGCATGTTGTCGGGCTCAAGATTGAGGACAAAGTCGAAGTCAAGAATGGCGCGGTTGTCATCACCCACGTCAGCACGGAGCAGTCCCCGGTTATAATGTCCAAGGAAATTGTTCGGCTCGAGGTCAAGAGCCGCATCATAATCGGCCATGGCGCCACGCAAATTATTCTGAAAATAACGCGCCAGGGCGCGGTTGATATAATATGTGCCCGTCTTTGGCAACAGGTGGATAGCATGGTCGAGCTGGCTCTCGGCCTCGGGCCATTCTTTGCGCGAGAGACTGATGATACTGCGCACGTCCCATGTCTTGCCGTCGTAGGGGTCTATCTCCAGGCTCTTTTCCAATGCCTGCTCAGCCTGTGCTGTGTCCTCCATCTGCATATACACGTCAGCACGCATGGTATAAGCCTGTGCATAGGTGCTCCAACGGGCGTTCATGGTGTCGAGTTGGGCCAAAGCCATGTCGTAGTCCTTGTTCTGCAGGTGGCACAGCACACGGTTGTGCCAGAGTGAACGATTGTCGGGAGAGATACTTAATGCACGGTCATAGTCGGTTATGGCCTCGGCAAACTTGTCCTGCTGTATGCGCGTCAGGCCACGCAGCTCGTAGATGCCAACGACGTAGGGATTGCGCTGGATGGCCTCAGTGCAGTCGGCCTCTGCGCCTGCAAAATCGTCGAGGCTGTACTTGGCCACGCCCCTAAGGAACCAAGGCTCGTAGAGGTAGGGCTTGGCCGCAATGGCCTGATTAAAATACTGCATACTAAGGACATAATCCTCGTAGTACAAGGCTGAGCGTCCAATAGTAATGAGCCTGTCAATGTTGTACTGGGCGTGGCAAATTGAAGACTGATGAATGAAAATTGAAAATTGAAAAGCATAAAGAACAAGCACAGATTTGAGCAACCAGTGCATCCTCTTGCTTTCAGAAATACTATCTTCAACTTTCAATTCTCAATTCCCAATTATCAATAATCAAATATTATAACATTATTCATCTTCTCACCGGCTTCGTCTTGTAAGCACAGCGGTAACGGCCTTGAGTGAGAGCTTTCAGCTTGCTCTTGATGAGCTGCTTGCGCAAGGCTGAGATGTGATCGATGAACATACGGCCGTCAAGGTGGTCGAACTCATGCTGCATGACGCGGGCCAAGTAACCCTCCACCCACTCGTCGTGCTGCTGAAAATCCTCATCCTGCCACCTTACGTGAATGCGGGTGGGACGCGTCACTTTCTCGTGGATGGCTGGAAGAGAAAGGCAGCCCTCCTCCGAGGTGTCAACGTGACTGTCGTCAACCTCGATGATGTGAGGGTTGATGTAGGTTTGGAAAAAATCCTTATATTCTGGCATGTCTTCAGCCAGCGGACGCAGGTCGATGACGCTGAGGCGGATGGGCAAGCCAATCTGTGGGGCGGCAAGACCGATGCCTTCGCTGTCGGTCAGCGTCTCCCACATGTTGGCAATGAGTTGCTTCAGGTCGGGATAGTCGGGGGTGATGTCATCGGCCACCTTTCTCAAAACGGGCTGGCCGTAAATATAAATAGGTAGAATCATGATGGCTTAAGGTGCTTTACGAGAACGCATGTAGTCCTCGAGGATGATGGTGGCGCTAATCTGGTCTACAAGGGCTTTATCCTGTCTGGCTTTTTTGTGCAAACCACCATCGAGCATGGCCTGATGGGCAAGAACGGAAGTGAAGCGCTCATCGTAGTAGTCGATGGGAATGTCGGGCTGCGCTTTTCGCCAACGGTTGACGAACTGCTGCACACGCTGCATATTTTCACTGGGCTGTCCGTTCGGCTGGCGGGGCTCTCCTATGACAATGCGTTCAACTGGTTCGCGTCTGACGTACTGAACAAGCCAGTCGTATAGCTCTGACGTAGCAACAGTCGCCAACCCTCCTGCAATAAGCTGCAAAGGGTCGGTGACTGCCACGCCGGTACGTTTCCGGCCATAGTCGATGGATAATATTCGCGCCAAGGCGGTTTTTACTGTCCGTTGTAGAGCAACCAAGCGTCAGCGTAGGTGCTGCGCAGCTGGTCGCGGCTTGCCACGGCGTCGGCCTTATTGTTGTAAGTGGAAGCAACGACACGATACATGTTGCGCTCCTCGTTCTTCACAATTTGAGCGGAATAGCCTGCATTCTTCAGACGCTGCTGCAGTCCTTCAGCGTTGGCAATGACAGAGAAAGACCCTACGACGACACTGTAGTTCAGCAGCCCTGATCCACTGACAACACTGACGCGCTCCTGGCGCACCTGAACGTTGTCGCGGTTGTCAACAACCCGTGTCTGAGTCGATGGTGTGGTGACGACGGGCGTCACAACAGGTGTCTCAGTGGTAACGGGCTGAACGGTGGGCTGAACGGTAGGCTGTTGCGTCTGCTGCTGAGCAGCCTGAGCCTGAGCTTTCTCGTAAGCCTTGCGATAAGCTTTCTCACTGGAGCCACAACTGGCAAATGACATGGCAAGGCCAAAGCCTGCTAAGATAAAGATGTACTTTTTCATAATGGTTATTTATGGTCTATGATAGTTTATTTTCACCGCGAAGTTACTAATTCTGATGGAAAAACGAAGCATCTGCGTACATAAACTTTGTTAAAAGTACAAATTCTGACGCTTTTATAAAAAAAAAACGGCATTTTCTGCCTTTATATCAGAATAATTTGTAAATTTGCAGATGAATAACATTAAAAAATCATTTTATCAACTAACACTAAAAAGTAAAGAATTATGAAAGGACTTGGTTACATTGGCGCATTCATTGGCGGCGCTATCGCCGGTGCAGCTGCTGGTCTGCTGCTGGCTCCCGAAAGCGGTAAGGACACACGTGCAAAGATTTCAGACACCGTTGAGGATTTCCTGAAGAAGCACAACATTAAGCTGAACCGCAAGGACGTTGGCGACCTGGTTGACGACTTGGAAGAGGTGGCTGACTAAACGGAAGAAATGATGCTGTCGAGCGACAAGAACGTAGAGACCATCGCCCAACTCCTTGAGGCGTTGAAGAAATATCTCGGACTTCAGACGGAGTACGTGAAGCTCGACGTGACAGAAAAGGTGGTTCGTCTGCTGACGACGGCCACCTTAGCTGTCTTTCTTTTCCTTATTCTTATCGTGGTGATGCTCTTTGCTTCGCTGGGCCTGGCTTTCTGGCTGTCGAAGCACATCGGGCTCACCGGAGCCTTTCTCGCTGTGGCGGCATTGCACGCCTTTTTGCTGCTGTTTATCTATGCCTTCCGCCGCCCGTGGATTGAACGCCCATTGGTGCGCTATCTGGCCAAATTGCTGCTGAAGGACTGAAATCATTCCCTGCCCTACCCTAAGCTGATGATGGACAAGACACGAGACTACCGCACACTTGAAGAGATACGCCAACGCAAGAATGAACTTCGTCGGCAGATAGACCGCGACGGTGAGCATATCGGACGCCTATGGGGTAGCCTCTTCGTCAAGCGTGAAGAGTCTACAAAAGGACAGTTCATCGCCAACATCCTTTCGCACGGAGCCATGGCCATTGATGCATTTCTTATGGTGAGGAAGCTGCGAAAGAACTATAGCGGACTGATGAAGTCGCTGCGCGGAAAGAAATCCTAAAGTTTCCCTACTCCATTGGGAAAAGGCCAAAGAGCTTAGCATCAATCATGTCGGTAACCTGTTTAAGGTCGTCGGCATTGTCACCAAATTTGCATTTGTCACCATCCACGATGATAAGCTGTCCCTTGTAACCTGCAATCCACTCCTCATAGCGGTGCTCCAGGCCCTGCAAATAATCCAGGCGCATGGTCTGCTCATACTCGCGACCACGCTTCTGAATCTGCGCAACCAGCGTAGGAATACTGCTGCGGATATAAATCATCAAGTCAGGCAATTTCACGAGCGACATCATCAAGTCGAACAAATCCTTGTAGTTGGCGAAGTCACGGTCGCTCATCAGTCCCTGGCCATGTAGGTTGGGCGCAAAGATGCAGGCATCCTCGAAGATGGTGCGATCCTGGATGATGGTATCCTTCGACTTTGAGATTTCCACAACCTCCTTAAAGCGTTTGTTCAGGAAGTAGACCTGTAAATTGAACGACCACCGCTGCATATCGGCGTAGAAGTCGGCCAAGTAGGGGTTGTTGTCCACTGGTTCGTAACGCGGTGTCCATCCGTAGCGGTGGGCTAATAGTTTGGTCAGCGTGGTCTTGCCACTGCCAATGTTTCCGGCTATTGCTATGTGCATTATCTATAGTTTTTTAAAGGCTGAAGAGTCCAAATAGGGTTCGGTCGATGCGGTCAATAATTTGCGCAAAGTCCTTTGAGTTGTGCTGGAAGTCTAAATTGTCTTTCTCGATGGTAATGACGCGCCCAGGGTATTTGTTCTTGATGAAGTCGTCGTAGCGGCGGTTTAGGTTCTCAAGATACTCCAGCTGTATCTGCTGTTCATAATCGCGGCCGCGTTTCTGGATGTTACCAACGAGGTGAGCCACCGATGCCCGCAGATAAATCATCAGATCTGGCACGCGCACCACGGTCATCATCTGTTCGAACAGTTCCATAAACGTCTCATAGTCGCGGTCAGAGAGGTTGCCCATAGCCTTGTTGTTGGCCATGAAGACATAGACGCCCTCGAAGATGCTGCGATCCTGAATGACGGTGTGGTTGGCGTGTGCAATGTCGATGAGGTCGCGGAAGCGTTCCTTCAGAAAGAATACCTCCAAATTGAACGACCAGCGGTGCAGATCGCGGTAATAGTCTTCCAGATAGGGATTCTCGGCCACGGTCTCGTATCGCGGTTCCCATCCGTAATGCTTGGCAAGCATGGCTGTCAGCGTCGACTTTCCGCTGCCAATATTTCCTGCTATGACGATGTGCATGTCTTATTCATCTATTTTTGGGGCTAATAAACTTGGCGATGTCGTCGGCCACTTGCTCACTGACAATACCCTTCTTCAAATATTCCTGAGGTGTTGCCGGCCCCTCACCGGAAATGAAAAGGTGATTAAGCGAAGGATAGGAAATGAGGGTGACCTGCTTCTTCTTGCCAAGTTTCTTTTGCCAGATGCGAAAATCAGTCATTGTCACCTGATAGTCACGCTCACCCTGCAACAGCAGCATAGGGATGCTTAGACGCAATGCCTTGTGCACTTGATGCTGGGGAACGAAATAATGTGGAGCCTGACGGTGTAAGTCGCTAAGGGCCTGCCGTTTCTGTTCCTCTGTAGCGCCAGATGCAGCAAGAAAGTCCAGTTGGTCGCCCACCACCTGCTCCAAGTCACGGGCAGGTGCAGCCATCATCACAATGCCTTGCAACACCGTCGAGGCAGCTATGTCGGGAGCCATCATGGCACCTAGACTATGACCCAGGACATACACATTATTATTATACGTGCGCGCGAGGGCTACCGCTGCAAGTGCGTCGTTGACCGTCTCTTCTTCAACCGAAGCCACAGGATCACTACTGACGAATGTGCGCTTGTCGTAGCGCAAGCTGCTAATACCTCTCAACGCCAGAAGATGTGCCAAGTCGCGAAAAGGTTTGTTGGTCATTACTGTCTCGTCTCTGTCCAACGGGCCCGACCCGTGTACCATCACCACGATAGGCGGCTCTGCAGAAAGGCCGCTAAGAGTGACGACGCAAGGCAATGCAAGACCGTCGGCAGCATAAACCGTATCAACCAGTTCCACCACACCATCGGGCAATGGCTCGTCTGAGGTATTCTCTGATACGGGCATCAACCTCAGGCCATGCAGCAACCATGAATCGTCAAAGGCCACGATTAGATTAAGACTTCCGCTTTCAAAAGAACATATCGTGGAACATACTGTCAGGCTGTCGTGACGCGTCACTTCCCACTGGCTGAGCTCACGAAAACTGCCAAACATCTGTTCGACCTGCAGCATGACGCCACGAAGATGCTCACGAGTCACCACCTGGCGCATGTCGTCGGCCATCATATCATAAAGACTATCGGCCTGATCATGTTGAATAAGAGAAAAGATGTGTCCGGCACGGCGCACAACTTCCTCGCTGTCCTCCTGAGCCATCATGGTCAGCGGCAGCAACGACAGGAGAAAGAAGAGCAACCTTGGCATCATTCAGTTAAAGTTTGCTGCAAGCTAAAAGGTGGAGCTGGAGGGAATCGAACCCTCGTCCGCACGAGGAAACCATACGCTTTCTACACGCTTATCTTGGACTTCATTTTCGTGCTGTGGCAAGACCCAAGCCACCAACCGCAGCCTTATCCCCTAAAACTTCATCGTGCCGTCAGGGCTCCGTCGCGACTATTCCCGATTTGCCTGCGCCGCCATATCCTCAGATTCGGGACAACATCCTTGGGGCGACGTCTCGTTCCTCTACCTTGTAGTGGAATAAAGCTCTAATCTACTGTGCTTCGATTAAGCAGCGAGAGCATACTCGTTGTTGCCAATTAATTTTCCTACAGAAGAGATTAAGGAGCCTCCCATAGACCCGCTCCGCGTGCTTACGTACCATCTCATCTCGCCGTCAAATCCTGTCAACCCCATGAGAAAGCGGTGCAAAGATAAGAACTTTTCTTTGCACCGCCAAACTTTTCATTGTTTTTTTACTACAAATCGTTGTAGTTGGCAATCTGGAAGGTAGAGGTGCGCATATCGCCTGTCTGGAAGCCTTTCTTCAGCCAGCGTTTGCGCTGCTCGCTGGTGCCATGGGTAAACGACTCCTCTACAGCACGGCCCGTAGCCTGCTTCTGCAGCCAGTCATCACCGATAGCATTGGCGAGTTCGAGTCCCTTCTCCAAGTCACCATATTCCATTGAGTGGTACATTTCATCCTCGTAATGTGCCCAGACGCCTGCGTAATAGTCAGCCAACAGCTCTAAACGAACACTAATCTGATTCTTCAGCTTGTTGCTGCCCGCATTGCTCATGTCCTGATGGGCCTTTGTGAGCGAGCCAGTGAGAAACTCGACATGATGACCTATCTCATGGGCGATGACATAGGCATAGGCAAAGGTGCTGCCGTTGACGCCCAGCTGGCGCTTCATCTCCGTGAAGAATGACAAGTCAATGTAGAGGTTCTGGTCGCCCGAGCAATAGAAGGGCCCAACCGATGAAGAGGCTGTGCCGCAGCTACTGCTCACACTGTTGGTAAAGAGCACTAACGTAGGATTGGTATAGACACCGCGACGGCCTTCCATCTGGTTCTCCAGATTGTACTCTGCAAAAACCTTCTTCCACACGTCCTCGGTACTAGCCAGTATCTGCCTGCACTCACGGGCCAGTGCTTTCTCCTCTTCAGAGAACTTGGTGGTGTCCACCTGTTCTGACGTGGGACTGCCGCCTCCGGTAATCGAGCCGATGATGTCGCCCAGGCCGCCGCCACCGCCACTAATGATAGACCCGAGGTCGATACCTCCTCCGCCGCCACCACTAAAGAGCGACATTACAATGCCGAGAATAACTGCGACAATGCCGCCACCCAGACCGGCTTTGGCACCGCTACTGAGTCCACGTCTGTCATCTACGTTCTGGCTCTCTCGTCTTCCTGTTAGCTTCATATCGCTTCATTTTGATTATTCGTGGGCCTCGATAAAGTCTTCCATCGTTCCCTTCGGGTCAATGCCAAACTTGCCAATCTGCTCCCAGTTGTCAATGCGCCACTGACCGTCCTCGTAAACGAGGTTTACCACGGTATCCATTTCATCCTCGCCATTGGTAAGAACATAAGAGGCACTGGCCGTGTCGCCATCAACCCATGCACTAGCGTCCTTCATCGTTACGGTGCTGCCGTCCCAGTAGACAAACATCCCCAAGGCGTCTTCAAATGCGGTGAATTTTTCGCCCGTGCTGGCCTCGATGCTGCGAACCTTTTCCACCTTGTCGTTAAAGTCCTTCGAGCAGTACAAGCCGTAGAGGTCGAGGTTGACCTCCATGTCGTCTTCCGGCTGGGAAATCAGGTTAGCATCGGCATAGGCCTCCTCCAGCATTGCGATGACGCCCTCCTCAGTCTTGGGAGCAGCCTCGTCTTCTTCAGCCTCTTCGGTTGCCTCTTCATTCCCCTCTGCCACCTGTTCGGTGCTTTCCTTGTCCTTACTGACATCTTTCGAGCCACATGAAATCATGACAAACACCGACATAGCGGCGATGCCAAACACGATAAATGTTCTTTTCATTGTCTTTGTCTTTATTGGGTTAATAATAGATGATTTATGTATTACTATGTTATTCGCTTGCAAAGGTATGTTTTTTTTTTGAGTTGACGCGTGAAATTTTCAAAAAAATATGCATACTGTTGACACTTTAATACAAGAGGAGCATATCATTTATTTTTTTAAGGTTTTTGTTAGGTATTATCAGAAAAAAGTTGTAATTTTGCAACCGCGAAAACCTTATAATATTTTTGCAAAGATAAAACACTATGATTTATTCTAAGGAAGTTGAAAACATGTGCGTTGTGGCCAAAGGCCCCAACCACGGTCCTGCTCCCATCCCTGAAGAGGGCAAGTGGATTCAGGCCAAAGAGATCAAGGACATTTCGGGCTATACCCATGGTATTGGCTGGTGCGCTCCTCAGCAGGGTGCCTGCAAGCTGAGCCTGAACGTGAAAGACGGCGTCATTCAGGAGGCTCTGGTCGAGACCATCGGCTGCACGGGTATGACTCACTCTGCTGCTATGGCCAGCGAGATTCTGCCTGGTAAGACTATCCTCGAGGCTCTGAACACTGACCTCGTCTGCGACGCTATCAACACCGCTATGCGCGAGCTGTTCCTGCAGATTGTCTACGGTCGTACGCAGAGTGCATTCTCTGAGGGCGGCCTCGTGATTGGTGCTGGTTTGGAAGACCTGGGTAAGGGTCTGCGCTCACAGACGGGTACACTCTATGGCACTGTTGCCAAGGGCACTCGCTACCTGGAGCTGACCGAGGGCTACATCACGAAGCAGTTCCTCGACAAGGACAATCAGGTTTGTGGCTACGAGTATGTGCATCTGGGCAAGATGATGGAAGCCATCAAGGACGGTATGGACGCCAACGAGGCTGTGAAGAAGTTCACCGGCTCTTATGGCCGTACTACTGCTGAGCAGGGAATTGTTAAGGTTATTGACCCGCGTAAAGAGTAAGGAGGAAACAAGATATGATTAGAAAAGTATCATTCGAGAGTTATGAGCGTCGCATCAACCAGGTGCTGGCTGCTCTGAAAGAGAACGGGATCAATAGCATTGAAGAAGCTAACGAGATTTGCGAGAAGGCTGGCGTTGACCCCTATCAGATGTGTGAAGAGACACAGCGCATCTGCTTTGAGAATGCCAAGTGGGCCTATGTCTGCGGTGCTGCTATTGCCATCAAGAAGGGTGTGAAGAACGCTGCCGAGGCTGCCGAGGCTATCGGTATTGGTCTGCAGAGCTTCTGCATTCCCGGTTCAGTGGCCGACGACCGCAAGGTGGGTCTGGGTCACGGTAACCTGGCTGCCCGTCTGCTGCGCGAGGAGACTGAGTGCTTTGCCTTCCTGGCTGGTCACGAGAGCTTCGCAGCTGCCGAGGGTGCCATCAAGATTGCCGAGAAGGCTAACAAGGTACGCAAAAAGCCCCTCCGCGTCATCCTGAACGGTCTGGGCAAGGACGCTGCCATGATCATCAGCCGTATCAACGGTTTCACATACGTACAGACGCAGTTCGACTACTACACCGGTGAGGTGAAGGTGGTGAAGGAGACTCCGTACAGCGACGGTCCCCGTGCCAAGGTAAAGTGCTATGGCGCTGACGACGTGCGTGAGGGCGTGGCTATCCTGTGGAAGGAGAATGTCGACGTGTCCATCACCGGCAACTCTACCAACCCCACCCGCTTCCAGCACCCCGTGGCTGGTACCTACAAGAAGGAGCGCGTGCTGGCTGGCAAGCCCTACTTCTCAGTAGCTTCCGGCGGCGGCACTGGCCGTACCCTGCACCCCGACAACATGGCTGCCGGTCCCGCTTCCTATGGTATGACCGACACGCTGGGCCGTATGCACTCTGACGCTCAGTTCGCAGGTTCTTCTTCTGTACCTGCTCACGTTGAGATGATGGGCTTCCTCGGCATTGGCAACAACCCGATGGTGGGCGCTACCGTCAGCATCGCCGTGGAGATTGACCTGGCCCTGAACAAGAAATAATCTTTTCAAGAAGAAATGAACATCTCGCAGAGGAACTCCCCTGCGAGATGTTTTTTTGTACAATAATATCGATACTTATTGCTTGGCCTTGAAAGCCTCGCTCTGCTGACGGATGAGCTCGGCATCGTTGAAATAGTCGATACGCATGGCCTGACGCACCTCACTCATGGTCTGTGCAGCCACCTCACGGGCCTGCTCCGTACCCTTTTTCAGAATGTTGTAGATCTCAGGGATGTCCTGCTCAAGTTCATGACGACGCTGACGCATGGGTTCCAAGAACTGATTAAGCACCTGATTGAGGAACTTCTTGCACTTCATGTCACCAAGACCGCCGCGGGTGTAGTGTTCCTTCAACTCGTCCAGGTTCTGATACTCCGGCCAGAAATTGGCAAAGTCGGCATCGGTGCTAAAGGCGTCGAGATAGGTGAAGACGGCATTGCCTTCCACATGTCCCGGGTCGCTAACATTCAGATGCGTGGGGTCGGTGTACATCGAACGTACTTTCTGCCACACTTCGTCAGCAGAGTCGCTCAGGTAGATACAATTGCCCAGCGACTTCGACATTTTCTCCTTACCGTCAGTGCCCGGCAGACGTCGAGCCGTCAAATTTTCCGGCAGCATGATTTCAGGTTCCACGAGCACAGGGGCATAGGTCTGGTTAAAGCGGCGCACCAGTTCACGTGTTACCTCCAACATGGGTTCCTGATCCTCACCCACAGGCACTGTTGTCGACTTGAACAACGTAATATCGGCAGCCTGCGACACAGGATAGCAGAAGAAGCCCAGCGGGATGTTAGCCTCAAAATTGCGCATCTTGATTTCAGTTTTCACCGTAGGATTGCGCTGCACGCGGCTCACGGTAATTAGATTCATCAGGTAGGTAGTCAGCTCAGCCAACTCAGCTATCTGACTCTGAATGAAGATGGTGCACTTTGCGGGGTCGAGGCCAGCAGCCAGATAGTCGAGAGCGACGTTGATGATGTTTTGGCGTATTTTCTCGGGATTGTCGGCGTTGTCGGTCAAGGCCTGCACATCAGCCATAAAAACGAACATACGCTCGTAGTCACCTGCATTCTGTAATTCCACGCGACGGCGCAGCGAGCCCACATAGTGGCCCAGGTGGAGCTTGCCCGTGGGGCGGTCTCCGGTTAAGATAACTTTCTTCATTATTCTTGATTATACTTTATTTACAGCTCTGTTTTGACGATGCAAAGGTACAAAAATATCTTGCTCCCACAAAGAGATTACAGCAAACTTTTGAAAAAAACTAAAGAGGCAGCCTTTCGACTGCCTCTTTGTGACTCCGGCGGGATTCAAACCCACAACCTTCTGATCCGTAGTCAGATGCTCTATTCAGTTGAGCTACGGAGCCATCCGTTTTTCTGATTTGCGGGTGCAAAGGTACGCACTTTTTTTGAAACCGCCAAATATTTGGAATACTTTTTTCAGAAAAGATTAGAAATTATATGAGAATCCCAGCGAAGAGTATTCGCTGAACTGCCAATAACCCAATTTGTAGTCCCATTTATTCGAGTCATCGAAGCGGGGGAAGAGGAAGAGATTGGCAGAGATATACTTTGAGACACGCAGTGCAAAGGTATTTTCCCATTCCATCTCAGCACGATGGAAACTGGTGAAAGCGTAGAGACGGGTTTTCCATGTAAGGATATCGCTGATTTTCCACTCCAACGAGGTGGTTATCTGCGAACCCAAATCAGTAAGGTGGTGCTTGCCGTCGTCAACGCCATAGCGCGTGGGAAACCATTCATAATCCGCATTGCTGCGATCATTCTTCGCATGGAAGATGCTGCGGTCGACATAGCGGTAGTTAACAGCAATGGGCGAGAGGTTGATAGTGCCTGTAAGCTTTTTGTCAAACCACGACACCTTATAGTCCATACCTAAGCCTACGTTAAAGTTAAAGGGCGACATGAAATCAGAGAAAGTGCGTACGTCGTTGGCCTTAAAGCCTCTCGAGAACTGCGTATATGCCAGCATCTGCAGAGTATAGTACCAGTTCTTGGCAGCCTGCAGACCTACCTTGCCCGTGTAGCGGAACAAATCTTCGTTGGCCTTGAACCTATGCACAGAATCAGTGCGCGAGGTTTGGAAGCCCAGCTTCATCTCCAGCTTATTCTCCCACTTCCACTTCGCCTTGTTGTCGTAGTTAGCCTCCAGCGTCAGACTGCCCACTGCAGAGTAGTTACTCTCACCGCCCTTGTACCAGTTGCCCGATACGTAGTTCTGCATAAACTGAAGGAATCCGTCACCCTTGCGTGTCCAGAACTTCGGTTTCTCCACAACCACCTCCACAGGGTCGGCCTCGGGAGCTTCCGGCATGGGCTCTGCCTGCTCCACCATCGTAGCAGTCTGCTCCACGGGCTGGTCAATGATGTCCTGACGCAGTTCGCCAGCCTCCTCTTGCTCCGTCTCGGTGATTTCCACCAAGTCCGGGCGGTTCAGATAGACGTGCATCAAGGCCCTATCGACGGCTTGGGCAATCTGATCGTTGGTCTGCGATGACATCGACAGCTGGTCGCCTGCTACTGAGTGATAAAACGTGAGCGGCGCAAACAGCCTGTAATACTGGCCCTCACCAGGTTCACCCTCCTGTGCGGCACTTGCGCTAAGCGCAACGACTGCCGCCAATGAAAAAAGCATACGTTTCATTCTTTCAAGCTTTATGTTCACAAATATATGCAAAAGTACGCTTTTTTCTACACATCACCAAAATCTGAGATTATTTTTTTACCGACAAAAATGAATTTGTAAAGATTTTTACTCCACTTTCTTTACAAATAAAAAACGCAAAATAGAGCGACGAAATCACTTTTAGTAACCCAAAAGACAGTCTGACAAAAATGTAAACGACCTCACAGAAGGCAAAAACTGCACACTTTTTGCTATTTGAGCAGCTTTTTAGGCCTAAATAACCGCCATTTCTGCCTGCGGACAGCCTTCGTTTGACAAAAAACAAGCACCGCGTAAAAAAATCTAACGCTAGATTTTTTCAAAAGTAGCGTTAGATTTTTTTCGGGCAATTCCCGTTTTTCGTAAAAAAATCACAACTCATTATAAACCAACAATATAGCAACTGCCTTCATTTCGGCGATTTTTCTGCCAAAGAAATGGTTGGTGAATTTCAAGCGAGTTTTGAGGGTAGTTAATCAAGGAGTTTGTAAAGATTTTTCACTCCATCAGATTCCTAAGCCGAAGGTCCTATTGGAGACACTTTCGAAGGTACTTTAGTTCGGGGCCCCCAAAGAAAAACAAGTTTTCCTTTGGTTTTCCGCTCGCTTATTCGTACCTTTGCACCCAAATTTGCGCTAAAGTCAAATGCGCGCGTACATTTTATATAATCATATAGAAGAAAAGCAAAATGAATAAAAACACACTTATGGGCTTCGTGCTCATAGCCGTCGTACTGATTATCTTCAGCATGTGGGGCCAGAAGCAGGCCGCCGAGCAGCAGGCCGCTGCACAGGCCGAAGCAGCCAGACAAGACTCTATAGCCAAGGCCAACCCACAGCCTGTCGACACGCTCACCCTGGCCGAGAAGACCGCTCAGCAGCTGAAGGCCGACAGCGCACGCACGTTCTTCAATGCCCTGCAGGAACAGGCTCTTGACTCGGTTGTGCTGAGGAACAGCAAGGTGGAGCTGACTATCTACAATAAAGGTGGCGTAGTGAAAAAGGCCAAGGTGCTGGGCTACAAAGACTACAAAGGCAACGCCGACGTGACACTCTTCGACGCCAACGACCAGAGCCTGAGCTTTGCACTGCCTGTCAATGCAAAGAAGGAAATCATCAATACTGCCGACCTCTACTTCGAAAAGTCGAACATCACCGACAAGACAGTCGTAATGACGGCCACTGGCGCCGATGGCTCCAAGATTATCATTAGCTACGAGCTGGGCGACAGCTATCTATTGCACTTCAACGTGAAGACGGAGGGCATGGACCAGCTCTTCGATCCAACCCACAAAACAATGTCTGTGGTGTGGAAGGACTCGTGCCGGCAGCAGGAGAAGGGCTACACTTTCGAAAACCGCTATGCCTCGCTCACCTATAAAGAGGTGGATGGCGGTACCGATCACCTGAGCGAGGGCAGCAACGACACGGAGCGCCCCGAGGAGGCACTGGACTGGGTGGCCTTCAAGACACAGTTCTTCGCCGCTGTGCTCATTCCGCAGAAACATTTCGAGAAGGAAGCCTTCCTCAACAGCGTGATGCACCAGAAAGAGTCGCACTACCTGAAGTCGTACACCGCCGAGCTGCAGACTCCGTTCAGCCCGTTAGAGTCCAACGCCTTTGAGATGTACTTCGGACCCAACGACTTCCAGATACTGAAGAACATCGACAAGCAGAGCCAGTTCGGGCGCGATCTCGACCTCCAGGATTTGGTGTATCTCGGCTGGTGGCTGGTGCGCTGGATCAACCGATGGTTCACACTCTACGTCTTCGACGGCCTCACCGCCTTGGGTTTAGGCATGGGCATCGTACTCATCCTTATCACTCTGTTACTCAAGGGACTTACCTTCCCAATGGTAAAGAAAAGCTACATGTCGAGTGCGAAGATGCGCGTGCTGAAGCCGAAACTCGAGGAGGCCACGAAACAATATGACAAGCCCGAAGACCAGATGCAGAAGCAGCAGGCCATGATGCAGCTCTACTCACAGTATGGCGTCAGCCCGCTGGGCGGCTGTCTGCCCATGCTGATACAGATGCCTATCTGGATTGCGATGTTCTTCTTCGTGCCCAACGCCATCCAGCTGCGCGGAGAAAGTTTCCTCTGGATGCAAGACTTATCAACCTACGACCCTATCTTCGAGTGGAGCAAGCCCATTTGGGGCATCGGCGACCACCTGTCGCTCACCTGCGTCCTGTTCTGCATCAGCAACCTGCTCTATAGTTATCTGACCATGCGCCAACAGCGCGACCAGATGATTGGCCAGCAGGCCAGTCAGCTAAAGATGATGCAGTGGATGATGTACCTGATGCCCGTCATGTTCTTCTTCATCTTCAACGACTACTCCTCAGGTCTGAACTTCTACTACTTCATCTCGTTGCTCTTCTCAGCCATCATCATGTGGACACTGCGCAAAACCACCGACGATGCCAAGTTGCTGGCCATCCTTGAAGCAAACTACAAGGAGAACAAGAACAACCCAAAGAAGAAGAGCGGTCTTGCTGCCCGCCTGGAGGCCATGCAGAAGCAGCAAGAAGAAATGAAGCGCCTGCGCGAGCAGATGAAGAAGCGTTAAACGTTTGTACAATAAAACGGGGAAAAGGGAGTTATTATTATAATAATAAGAAGAGAACAATGAGAAAATTCCTCCTGGCTTTGGCAATGTTGCTCCTGACTGGCGGCCCAGCCTTAGCACAGTCGTCGATGACCGACGAGCAGATTATCACCTTCATTATGGAGGAGAAAGAGAAAGGCAGCTCACAGACCGAGATTGTGACAAAGCTGATGCAGCGCGGTGTCGACATACAGCAGATACAGCGTATCAAGCGCAAATACGAAAGGCAGATACAGCAAAGCGGCATGGGAAGCGTTGCCGACGAAGCAATCAACAACGCCACCAACCGTATGCGCACCAACAACGGGCAGCAGCGTGCCACCACTATCACGGGCAGCGGCAGCCAGATGGTCAGAAGAAGTCCTACGACGAAAGATGAAGACGATCCAAACTTCCTGCAGATGCAGGCGGAGCTGGGAGGTATCATGCCTGTAGACTCCATCGCCCTTTTAGAGCAACTGCTGGAACAGCAGGAGAAACAGAAGAACCGCATCTTCGGCCACGACATCTTCAACAACGAGGCACTTAGCTTTGAGCCGAACATGAACATCGCCACACCTGCCGACTACCGTCTCGGCCCCGGCGATGCTGTGGCCATAGAGATTTACGGCGCCTCGCAGCAGAGCATCGATGCCACCATTACCCCCGACGGATACGTCACTATCGAAGGGTTCGGCCCCATTCAAATCAGCGGACTGACCGTCAGCCAGGCCAATGCACGGCTGCGGGCTCAGCTCAGCACACGCTATGCCGACAGTCAGGTACGCCTTTCGGTAGGTCAGACGCGCACTATCCTCGTCAACGTCATGGGCGAAGTAAATGCACCTGGCACCTACACGTTGTCGGCCTTTTCCACTGTTTTCAATGCACTCTACATGGCTGGCGGCATCAACGACATCGGTACACTCCGAAACATCAAGGTATATCGCAACAACCGCCTTGTGAGCACGGTGGACGTCTATGACTTCATCCTCAACGGCAAGGCCACGGGCAACGTCAAGCTGACCGATAACGACGTCATCATCGTAGGTGCTTACGACTGCTTAGTCAACGCCACAGGCCGTGTAAAGCGTCCCATGTTCTACGAGATGAAGACCGATGAGAGTCTCAGCGCCCTCTTGAAATATGCCGGCGGCTTCACTGGCGACGCCCTGAAGACATCGGTACGCATCACCCGCAAGTCTGGCTCACTCTACTCCGTACACACGGTTGACGAGTTCGACTTCGGCACGTTCCACATGGCCGACGGCGACTCTCTCTGGGTTGACTCCATCGTGGCACGCTATTCGAACATGGCTGAGATAAAAGGCGCTGTATTCCATCCAGGAACCTATCAGATTGATGGAAAGATCAGCTCTGTGCGCGCACTTATCGAGGCAGCCGGCGGCATCAGTGAGGACGCCTTTATCACGCGCGCTGTCATGCACCGCATGAAGGAAGATCGTACGCTGGAAGTGCTCTCTGTCGACGTACATGGCATCATGGAGGGGACATCGCCTGACGTTCCCCTGCGTAATGAGGACGTGCTATGGATTGCCAGCCGCAAAGAGACCATCGAGCCCCCTACCCTTACCATCCACGGCGAAGTGCATTATCCCGGTATCTACCGCTACGCCAGCAATGAAACCGTAGAAGACTTCATCCTGCAGGCCGGTGGCCCGACTGACGCCGCTTCCATGATAAAAGTAGACGTAGCCCGACGTATCATCGACCCCTATGCCACAGAATCTCAGGACACCGTGGCTCGCCACTTCTCCTTTGCCATCAAGGACGGTTTTGTCATCGACGGCACTGAGGCATTCCATCTGGAGCCTTTCGACGAGGTCTACGTGCGCAAGAGTCCAGGTTACTTGCCCCAACAGAACGTCAGCATCGAAGGCGAAGTGCTCTTTGAAGGTACCTACACCCTGACAAAGAAGAGTGAGCGCCTGAGTGAAATAGTCAAGCGTGCCGGCGGTCTGACAAAGACGGCCTATCCATCTGGTGCACGTCTTATTCGCCAGCGTACCGCCGAAGAGCTGGCACGCCAGGAGTCTCTGCGCATTGCTGCCAAGCGCTCCAGCGGAAAAGACTCTATTGACGTGAGCCGCCTTGATATGAGCGCCTCCTATCCCGTAGGCATAGAGCTTGACAAGGCTTTGGCAAGTCCCGGCAGCGATGCTGACATCGTCTTACGCGAGGGAGACCGCATCATCGTGCCTGAATACAGCGGAACTGTGAAAATCAACGGTGAAGTCATGTATCCCAACACTACAAGCTTCGTCGACGGCAAAGGTTTGAAATACTACATCAACCAGGCCGGCGGCTTCGGCGACAACGCCAAGAAGCGCCATACGTACATTATTTACATGAACGGCACCGTGGCAAAGGCCGACCGCAAGCACAAGCCCCGTCCCGGTTGTGAAATTGTGGTTCCCACCAAGCAACGTGGTACCAAGCTGAGTACCGCCGAGACACTTGCCATCGGCTCTACTACCGCCTCTATCGCCACAATGATAGCCACACTTGTGAATCTGTTTAAGTAACGCCTGATAGGCACGCAAAAAAGAAGAGCGATTATGGAAGAAACAAAGAATCAGAAGACCATTATCGACATCCAATCTATCATAAGTACCCTGAGGACAAAAAAGCGGAAATTCTATATTATCTTACCCTTTGTCTTTTTGTTCTCGTGCATCTATATTTTCAGTCTTCCACGCTATTACACCACAGATGCCAAGTTGGCACCGGAAATGGGGGGAGCTGCCAGCGGAGGAACTTTGGGTTCCATCGCCTCAGCCTTCGGATTCAATATTGGAGACATGCAGACAACCGATGCTATCACCCCGCTGCTTTATCCTGACCTTTTAGACGACAACGCCTTCGTTACCAACCTCTTCCCCATTCAGATAGAGACGAAAGACGGAGAAATAAAGACCAGTTATTATGAGTATCTGAAGCGCCACCAGAAGAAGGCCTGGTGGTCGTCGCTCTTCAGTTTTCTCAAGTCAAACTCGTCGGAAGATAAGAGCGAAGGAGAGTTCAATCCCTATTCCCTCTCTAAAGAAGATGCAAAAATCGTAAATCTTATACGGAAGAACATCAGGCTGAGCGTTGACAAAAAGACAGGCGTCATCACCGTTGAAGTACAGGACCAAGACCCCCGTGTCTGTAAGACAATAACAGATTCTGTCATGGGAACGCTCCAGACTTTCATTACCGAGTACCGCACGACCAAATCGCGCACAGATTACGAGTATTATAAAAATCTGACTGAAGAAGCAAGACTGGACTACGAAAAGACACTCAAGGATTATGCCCTTCTGGCCGATGCCAACAGTCATGCCTCCTTGCGCAGTGTTCAACTGCAGATGGACTATCTGGAGAACGATATGCAACTGAAGTTCACTACCTACCAGACGCTCAACACCCAGCTTCAGGCTGCCAACGCCAAAGTGCAAGAACGCACTCCCGTCTTCACCATACTCAAAGGAGCAGAAATACCCATACGTCCTGCAGGTCCCAAGAGGATGTTATTCGTCCTCGGCATGATGATACTGGCATCATTCTTTATTTCCGCCTATATTCTCCTAAAAGAATCCCACGCACCTCACAACGAAGCCAATGCTAATAAGGAAAGCTGACATCTCCGAAAAAAAGAAAAAGGCCCTGAAGAACATTGCCTGGGCAGTAAGCGGAAAGATTGTTAGCTTGTTAAGTGTCCTGGTAGTAGGTATTATTGTAGCAAGATACCTCGGAAAGGAACAGTACGGCGTGATGAACTATGTGATAAGCTTCATCGCCATCTTCCAGGTTTTTGCAGATTTCGGATTAGACTTTATTCAAATACGGGAGGAGTCGAAGAATCCTGCCTCAAGAGACACCATCATAGGCACCGTCTTCACCCTAAAGATTATCTTTGCCATTCTGACGTTCATTGCAGTTGCCGTCACTACCTTCATCTTTGAGAAGGAAGCGGAGATAAGGTGGTACATCCTGCTCTATGCCTTCTCCATCATACTGAACACCACATGGGTCTCGAGAAATCATTTTACATCCATTGTGTGGAACGAATATGTGGTAAAGACCGAGATTTCCCGCTCCATCATAGGAATGATTATAAAAGTGGGGATGGTCATTCTCCATCTCCCGCTGGTTTGGTTCATCCTCTCACTCCTGATTGATTCTTTCATCTTAGCGACGGGATACATTGCCTCATACATCAAGAAAATCGACTCCATCAGAAAATGGACATTCGACAAGGAGCTTGCAGTCTTCCTGCTCAAGCAGTCATACCCCTTACTTCTTTCCGGAGCCGCCATCATTGTCTATAACCGCATAGACCAGATCATGATTGGCAAGATGATCGACCTGAGCCACCTGGGCGTTTACTCCGTGGCCGTAAGGTTTACGGAGTTGCTCGTCTTCGTGCCTACTATCATCTCACAGACCATCAGTCCAATGTTAGTTGAAGCACGTGAAAAGGACATTGCGAAATATGAGGAATCCTCACGGGTCTTTATGAACGTCACGGTAAGTGTCTGCATCATTCTTGCCATCCTGACCTGCCTGCTGTCCTACCCCATCGTCTATGTCACCTTCGGACAGACCTATATCGGGGCCACTTCCGTGCTTGCCATCCTATCCTTCAAAGTAATCGGGGATGCCTTGTCGCAGACTTCAGGACAGCTCATCATCATTGAGGGGCGACAGCTATATGCGCCCATCAGGAACATCATAGGCTGTGTGACCTGTGTCGCACTCAACTTCGTGCTCATTTCCAGATACGGCATCCACGGCGCAGCTGTCACGGCCGTTATTACCACCTTGGTATCTGGCACCCTGGCCGACTTCTTCATTCCTTCCTACAAGCACATTTTCTTCAAGCAGATAAAAGCCATCTGCTTCGGATGGAAAGACATCATACACATCAAAACCTTGCTGCGATGACACTATCACATCCCTTCAAAAGCATAAAGGGCAGGCTGCCGCTCTCCATACGCTTTCTTCTCGAGACGCTGTCTTACTGGAAGCGCTTGTGCCGCTACAACGCGTGTATGAAGACCGACAAAGACATGAAGAAGATGCAGTACACGCTGCTGCGTGAGAATCACATCATCGAGAAGGGCATGTCCATGCGCAACACCCGCAAGGGTTTCGGACAGGAAAAAGTAGCTGCCCTGATAGGCAGGCTGAGGAAATACCAGCAGCTTTACGGCACTGTTGACAACACCTTTCTCACCTACCCCTTGTCAACCATCAAGGAATACATTGCCTATCAGCACCGCGACGGCATCGACATATCCGCCATTGAGAAAGACTTTGATCAGCTGTGTAATGAAGCCGGCATTCCTGCGGCATCACTGACGGCCCCAGCCGGAATAGAAATGAAGAAGGCGGAAGACCTCAGAAGCCAGGCTGCCGCCGACTTCCCCTCACTTCTCAACAGCCGCCACTCTATCCGCTATTTCCAAGAGCAGCAGCCTTCAAGGGAAATACTTGAAGAGGCGCTCACCCTTGCCTCACGCACCCCATCAGCCTGCAACCGGCAAGCCTGGCACACACATATCTTCTTTGGCGACGATGCCCACGAGTTGCTTCGTATGCAAGGTGGCTGCAACGGCTTTTGCGACGACATCCACTGCTGCATCGCCGTCACTGCCGACATGAAAGGCTTCCTTTCACACGAGCCGTTCCAATGCTACATCGACGGTGGTCTCTACGCCCAGAATCTCATCAACGCCCTGCACTATACCGGACTGGGCGCCATCCCCCTTTCATGCGGTTTCCTTAGCGACCACCTGAGCGCCATGCAAAAGCGATTCAATATTCCTGAAAACGAGGTGATGATTGTCATTATCGGAACAGGAGTGATGTATGACGAGATGAAGATTGCCATCTCTACACGCCGTCCCATAGCTGCCACCAACACCTACCACTAACCCGCCACGCCATCAGATGTATTTCATACCGTTCATATGGTTTTGCAGCCTGACATTCTTCTTCTGGCAAAAACATAAAGTTTTTGACCTGGCGACCTACATGTCATTGCTGTTTTCCATAACGTCACTATGCAATATTCTGATGATACAGGGAGGCTACCTCGAAGGAGGCGGTGTGCTGGCCGACGGATGGGAGCCGGAATTCGGCATTATGCCAACGTTCCTTTACTGCGGACTCGTCACCCTCACCATCCTGCCCTTCTCTTTCATACGCCCTGAGAAGCTGGAAAGCATCGGCAACGTCCACCGCTACTTAGTGCTTGCTTTCTCGGTCTTCATCGTCCTACAAGGACTGATCGTCTACTATCTTGTCGGGGACTCCATCTCCGACATCCTCAACGGCGATTTCAAAGACCTGAAAAACGCAGGCTATATGGGCGACATCACTCCTGCCGATGCTAAAATGCTGACCATGCCCGCCCCTATACAGCTGATGTACTACCTCAGTTTCATGAGCATCCTGGGACTGCCGCTCTTCTTCTATTACTCGTGTGTTGAGAAGAAGAGCCTGTGGCTCAGTCTTCCACTTCTCATCGTTTCCACATGCCCCATCGTGAGAGGCATGCTGTCGGCCGACAGGACAGAAATCATCCACTATGGCCTCATGTTCTTCTTCACCCTCGTGTTCTTCAGGAAGTTCATCACAAAGAAAGTCAGGAATTTCTTCCTCATTGCCAGTATCCCTGTTCTCTTCGTAGGCGTCACCTATGTCGTCGCCGTTTCATCAGCCAGGTTTGAGGACGAAAACGAAGGCACAGAGGGCAGCATGCTGGAGTACGCCGGTCAGTCATACGCTAACTTCTGCTATTTCTACGACAACCACAACTCTGAGCTGGTCTATGTGGAGCGCGAGTTCCCCCTCATATCCTATTTCATCTTCAACAGCCAGTATGTGGAGACGAAGGAAGAGCGAACCGCCAGGGAAGGCTTTTTCATAGGCGTCTTCGCGTCCCACATCGGCTCATGGATGCTTGACACAGGCGTCATAGGCAGCCTGCTCCTCAGCATCATCTTCGCAGTGCTCTGCTGTCTGGTCATACAGCGCTACGAGCGCACAGAATTCGACATTGCCGACGTTCTCATGCTCTTCACCCTTGGAGCAGTGCCCACCTTCGGCATCTTCTACTACCGATACTACTCGTTCCAGACGGCGGTGCTCTATGCGGGCGCCATCGCCATCTATATATGTTCAAAATTCATCATTGTCTGGAAGAAAGAAAAAGAAGAAATACCTGATACATGAAATATTTTTTCCCCATACATCTTGACGGCGGAAACCGAGGATGCGAAGCCATAGCCAAAAGCACCGCCATTCTCATCGGCGAGAAGCCCGACCACCTCTTCGGCTACTCCCGCGATACCGCTCTCGACACCAGGCTGGGGCTCGGCACCCACCTCACACTCATACCCTGCCGGCGCGAGTCTTACCTCGTCGACAAGTTCCTCGGTGCCCTCAACAGACTCTTACGTACACGCACCACCTCAAAATGGAGGAAGCTCTACCCCTATAGGAGCTTCCTGCAGCTCATCACCAGCGAAGACACCGTCATATCGACAGGCGGCGACATGCTGTGCTACGACGACAACGAGGTCATCTATACCAACGACTGGCTGCACAAGCGCCATGTCAAGACCATCCTTTGGGGATGTTCCATGGGGCCGGAGAACCAGACGCCGGAGAAGCTCAACACCCTGTCCCGCTTCTCGCTCATCTACACACGCGAATCGCTGACCTACGAATACTTCAAGTCGCTGGGGCTGGAAAACGTCTGCATGTTGCCCGACCCCGCCTTCATCCTTCCAGCTGAGACATGCCCGCTACCGCCCATCTTCGCGAAAGGCGACGTCATAGGGCTGAACATCAGCAGCTACGTCACAGGTGGCATGACACTCGACAGCAAGTTTGGTGCTGAGGTGACAAGCCTCATCAGCCACATCCTCGACAACACCGGCATGAACATTCTCCTTGTGCCCCACGTCACATGGAAGGACAGCCTCTTCAATCAAGATGACCGCGAGATGGCCACCCTCATCAGCAGCCGCTTCGGACAGACGGACAGAATCAGCATCCTTGACATCGACGACCTTAACTACTGCCAGATACGCCACGTCATAGCCCACTGCCGCCTGTTCATCGGTGCAAGGACGCACGCCGTCATCTCGGCATACGCCATGTGCGTGCCCACCATTGCCCTGGGCTATTCCATCAAGTCGCGCGGCATAGCCAAAGACCTGGGTCTCGACGAGCGCCTGGTGGTCAACTGCAAGAGCTTCTCCGAGGGCAGCCTCCGGCAGTCCTTCGCATACCTCCTCCAGCAGGAAGATGCTATCCGTCAGCAGCTGCAAAGCATTATGCCCGAATACAGCAACAAGCCCTATCAGATTCGGACGTTTTTAAACGGATAGGAGAATTCGCCCCAAAAACATGAGCTTTTTCTGTTTTTCTTTTGCTTTTCGCCCACTTATTCGTACCTTTGCATTCCAAAAACAGAACTATCTGAATGAAAGCAAGACTCATAGCACTATACCTGCCGCAGTTTCACCCTATTCCTGAGAACGACGAATGGTGGGGGCCGGGATTTACGGAATGGCTCAACGTCGTGAAAGCCAAGCCCCTTTTCAAAGGGCATGTGCAGCCCAAGCTACCGGCAGACCTGGGCTTCTATGACCTTCGCCTGCCTGAGACACGTGAGGCACAGGCCCAACTGGCACGCGAGGCCGGTATCGAGGGTTTCTGCTACTACCACTACTGGTTTGGTGGAAAGCAGCTGCTGGAGAGGCCCTTCAACGAGGTGCTGGAAAGCGGCAAGCCCGACTTCCCCTTCTGCCTCTGCTGGGCCAACCACTCGTGGAGCAACAAGACGTGGAACAGGAAGTCGAACATGCAGGCCAACTCCATGCTCATGGAGCAGACATACCCAGGCGACAGCGACGACACCGAGCACTTCCTCTCGCTGCTGCCCGCCTTCAAAGACCCCAGATACATCACCGTCGACGGCAAACCCCTGTTCTTCCTCTATAATCCCTGGACGCACCCACGCATCAAGGAATGGATAGACAACTGGAGGCGGATGGCCAAGGAGCACGGGCTAAAGGGACTGTATCTCGTAGCCATGTGCGACTCAGTCCTCTCCTTCAAGCTCAATGCCGACGGCACACGCTCGCTGACGATGCCCAACCTTGAGAGCAGTGCAGAGATATTCAACACCGTACTCGACATGGGATTCGATGCCGTCAACTCCTTCGGTCGCCGTAGGGGAGAATTGTTGAGCAAGGGAAAGTACAAAGACATGGCAAAGACCGTGATGAGGAAAATGGGCCTCCCCGTCGGGACCTGCTACGACTATGCCAAGACGGTGGACGGATTCTTCGCACCGGAAGACAAGTGGGAGAACGTATTCCCCACCGTGCTGCCCAACTGGGACCGCAGCCCACGCGCCACATCATGGGACGGCATCTACATAGGAGCCACTCCGGAAAAGTTCAAGGCACACATCAGGCAGGCCTTGGAAATCGTCAAAGACAAGACTCCCGAACGCAAGGTCGTAGTGCTCAAGTCGTGGAATGAATGGGGCGAGGGAAACTACGTAGAGCCTGACCAGGAGTTCGGCCACGGATGGCTGGAAGCCATCAAAGAGGCAATAGACGGCGTATGAAAGGAAAGGTACTCTATATAGGCTTTAAACGTCAGGACAGCATCCTCATCGGAGGCGGTATGGCCAACATGAGATGCCTAAGGTCGCTGAAAAATTATTTTGGCTCTGACAACGTCGGCGAATACTATATACTCGACGAGGCCAAGAAACGCCCGGCATGGAGCTACGCACAAGCCGTGGCCCTTTTTCCCTTCAACTACCACAACGGCCTTACGCCCAAGAAAGTCAGGGAAATTACTGAAATGGCCCAGGACTATGACTACGTGTTTCTCACCACCAGCGTCGTAGGCATCATTGCCAAGAAACTGAAGGAGAAAGGATATCGGGGAAAGATTATCACCCACTATCACAATGTAGAGAGTATCTATTATGACGCGCAGATGCCCAAATGGCTGCCAGGCCGTCAGGTGGTCATACGCTGTGCTGCCCATAACGACAAGTACGGCTGTCAATACTCAGACAAGACAGTGACACTGAGCAAGCGCGACTCCGACTATCTGGAGAAGCATTATGGCCGCAAGGCCGACGTCATCATCGGCGTGTCGCTGGAAGACAAGTTCCAGCCTGTGGACACAAGGCAGATGACAGGGAAACGGCCGCTGTGCCTCTTTCTTGGGGCATACTCCAAGCCCAACAACGACGGCGTCCTATTCTTCGTCAAGGAGGTATTACCACACGTTGATGTCGACTTCAAGGTGGTGGGCAGGAACATGGACCGCCTCAAGCAGGAGAACAAGTGCATGGAAGGAATAGAGGTGGTTAACGACGCACCAGACCTGCGTCCCTGTTTCGAAGAGGCCGACTTTATGATTCTGCCTGTCTTTGCGGGCAGCGGCATGAAAATAAAGACCTGCGAGTCGCTGATGTACGGTAAAAACATCATTGGCAGCGATGAGACATTCGAAGGATACGAACTGGATGCAGAAAAGGTTGGTGGACGCTGTAACACACCCGAAAGTTTCATCGAATGTATCAATCACTACATTACCCATCCAGTTCCACGCTTTAATGCCTATGCACGCGAGGTTTACCAGACCAAGTATTCGGAAGACAGCACCTGGCAGACATTCTGTTCTGTCTTTGAGTAAAAGATCGAACAGCATACAATATATCTTTTCTAATAACGTTTCTTAATAAAAAACACAAATGATTATACGAAGCAAGGCGCCATTGCGTTTAGGCCTGGCAGGAGGAGGATCTGATGTCTCTCCCTACTGTGACATATACGGTGGACTGGTTCTTAATGCAACCATTAATTTATACGCCTATTGCACCATTGAAGAGACTGACGACCAACTGATTAGCATAAACTCCTTCGATACTGCCGTATTCAAGTCTTATCCGCAATCACGCCAACTGGAGATTGATGATGAGGCGAGTCTCATAAAGGGTGTTTACAACAGAGTTGTCAAAGACTTCGACCTGCCTCCACAATCATTTAAGATTACCACCTACAATGATGCACCTGCCGGTTCTGGATTAGGAACATCCTCAACCATGGTAGTATGTATACTGAAAGCCTTTGTAGAATGGAAAGGGCTGCCACTAGGTGACTATGAAATTGCTAAACTTGCATGTGAGATAGAGCGTAAAGACTTGAGCCTAAGTGGTGGCAAGCAAGACCAGTACGCAGCATCGTTTGGCGGATTCAACTATATCGAGTTTTTGAAAAACGATATTGCAATAGTCAATCCTTTGAAAATCAAGCGGTGGATTACAGACGAACTGGAGGCATCCATGCTACTCTATTTCACTGGTCGCTCTCGATCATCGGCTGCCATTATTGATGAGCAGAAGAAGAATACAGAGCAAGGCAACAAAGATGCAATAGAAGCGATGCACCGTATTAAGCAAAGTGCCATCGACACGAAACTGGCACTGCTCAAAGGAGATATCAATGCGTTTGCTGATATACTGCGCGAGGCATGGGAAAACAAGAAGCGGATGGCCTCGCATATTTCCAACCCCATGATACAGAAAGCAATGGACGTCGCCTTACAAGCTGGGGCCAAAGCAGGTAAAGTGTCTGGAGCAGGTGGAGGCGGGTTTATCATGTTCATCGTTGAACCTACTCGAAAGAAAGAACTTGAACAGGCTCTTTTGAAGCTTGGTGGCACTGTTATGCCATTCAATTTCTGCGATGGAGGGGCACATGGCTGGAAAATCTTTGAGACAGACAACGTTAAAGCGTTCTAAATACAAACAAAAAAACAGGAGATGACAAACAAGCAAATAACAATGCTTATAGAGCGGTATCCATCTCTTTCCGTTTGTGAAGAGTCTATCATGTCATGCTACGACATTTTGAAACAAGCCTATAGCAATGGTCAGAAACTATTAGTATGTGGTAACGGAGGATCAGCATCTGATAGCGAGCATATTGTTGGCGAGATGATGAAGGAATTCAAACTGAAACGGAGAGTATACAAAGACCAGGCAGAAGCCATGAAGCGCATAGACCCCGAACTGGGCGAGGTTCTTGCAAAGCATCTGCAGGGAGCCTTGCCTGCCATCTCGCTGACTGGCCATTCCTCGCTGACAACTGCTTTCATGAACGACAGTAACCCAGAACTGATTTTTGCCCAACAGGTAAACGGTTACGGAAAGCCTGATGATGTATTCCTTGGCATTTCCACCTCTGGCAATAGCCACAATGTGCTTTTTGCCGCTGTTGTAGCCAAAGCTAAAGGACTGAAAGTTATTGGATTGACAGGCCAGAAGCCCTGTAGGCTGGCATCGTTGGCAGACGTCTGCATCCAAGTGCCTGAGACAGAGACTTATAAGATACAGGAATTACATCTGCCTGTTTATCATTGTTTATGCATGATGCTTGAAGAACATTTCTTCGGCAGCAACCAGACATTGTCCTCACATCTCTCAAAACAATGAAGACGGTTATCATGGCAGGCGGCAAAGGTACGCGTATTGCTACTATTGCCAGTGACATTCCCAAACCCATGATTCGGATTGGCGGCAAGCCAATCCTTGAGCATCAGATAATCAACCTGAAAGCATGTGGACTTACCGATATTACCCTTGTCGTTGGTCACATGGGGGACATCATCCAGGAATATTTCAAGGATGGCTCTGAATTGGGAGTATCTATCTCCTATTATAAGGAGGTGCAACCTTTGGGAACAGCAGGTGCGTTGTTTAAGATGCCCGACCTGAATGATGATTTCCTTCTGCTCTGTGGCGATGTGATGGTTGATGTTGACTTCAACCGCTTCATCCGTTTTCATCAGGATCATCAAGCTTTGGCCAGTCTGATGGCTCATCCTAACGGTCATCCCTATGACAGTTCCATTCTTGTCACAGAAACCCTGCCTCCCCAGGAAATTGGCGGTTTTCCTGTTGAGAGCCATCGGGTCATTGGCTGGCTGAACAAAGAGGAAGAACGAACCTACTACAAAAATCGTGTCAACGCAGGGATTGAAATCATTTCACCCGACCTGTTGAAGCAAACGATGTTGAACTTTACACCAAGACATCCAGAACAGCCCGACCGAATTGATCTGGATCGTGATGTCTTGAAACCTAATATCCATAGTGGGCGTATTTTTGCCTACGACACGCCCGAATATATTAAGGATATGGGGACTCCCGATCGCTACTACCAAGTTGAAAATGATTTGAAGAGCGGAAAGATATCTGCCCGTAACTTAAGCAAGAGGCAGAAAGCCATCTTTCTTGACCGCGATGGAACCATAAATATATATAAGGGATTCTTGACCAAAACTGAAGATTTCAATCTGATTGATGGCGTCGCAGAGGCTATCCGCCTCATCAACAACTCTGGCTATCTGGCTATTGTCGTCAGCAACCAACCTGTCATTGCACGAGGCGAATGTACGTTTGAAGGACTCCAGACTCTTCACAACAAGATGGAAACCCTCCTTGGAAAGGATGGCGCATTCGTCGACGCCATCTACTACTGCCCTCATCATCCTGACAAAGGGTTTGAGGGGGAACGACCAGAATACAAAACTGTTTGCGAGTGCCGCAAGCCAAAAGCAGGTCTCCTAATGCAAGCGGCTCACGATTATAATATTGACCTCAGTCGTTCATATATGATAGGAGACCACGACCGTGACTTGATGGCAGGCAAAAACGCAGGCGTTAAAGAGTCCATACTTATTGAGACCAATAATCCTGGAGACCTTTTGACAGCCGTCAAAAAGATACTGAAAGAGTGAAGAAGGAACGGTTTATTTTTCCATGAACAAGCGGAACTTTTCCAAGATAACCGACTCAGAATAATTCCTCACTATATAGCCCTTAGACTTTTTCCCCTCCTCAAATCTAACCTCCGGATGATCAAGCAGGAAAGAAATTTGTTCTATCATGTCTGCGCTGTCAACAGCTACACGTGGTTGTCCCTCATCCTTTACTAATCCTTCAAATCCCGTTGGGGTTGTTATCACGGGTAAGCCAACGGCCAATGCTTGAAGGATTTTGTTTTGTATACCAGACCCAGTCAGCATCGGCGTAACAACAACAGTAGCAATCTTCAAATAATCCCAAATATCATCAACATATCCAGTAACAATAACGTCATCCGACTGGAGGGCCAGAACACTATTAGTAGGAGTCTTGCCAACAATATAGAACTTAATGCCTGGATAGCGCTTTAATAATTCAGGAAGTATCTGGGAGCAGAAGTATGTGACAGCAGTCACATTAGGTTCGTAATTCATGGCTCCCACAAAGACCAAATTACGGGATTCTGAAACGTTGTCAGGTATATGGTTATCAAAAACTTCCGTATAGTTTTCTATGACAGCAATGTCTGCAGCACGCTTTAGATGAGTCTCAATGTATTGCTTATCGCGTTCTGAGACTATCAACATCTTGTTAAAGCTCTCTGCCAACTTGCATTCCCATTTGACACATCTTTTGGCATCTATCGTATAAATCCAATGCCATATACCCGTCGTGTTTTTCCTCGCTGATTCATAGTTCATCGAAAAAGCATCGACAATGTTCCATATTTTATAGCTGTCTATACCGTCAACATATAATGCTGTACGCATATTGTGACAATATAAGATATCATAATCCTTAGCATGATTCCTCACCCAACGGGCAACTTTGTTTGAGTGGTAATAGTTAACATGCAATGGGTGAGTATTCGTGATTAGGCCTTTAAGAACTTTAAGGTAGGACTGATATTTAGGCAAGTGAAAATGATAGATATGACTGCAAATGCCGCTCAAGCCATTTCTCACCACTTCCAAATCATTCAATTCTGACGTATATACCAAATCAACTTCATAACCCAAACGATGGAAAAAGCGCAGGTACTGATTGGTACCTATCGCTGCTCCATCCTTGATTGGGTAGGGCGATTTGGAGTTTAAAAACAATATTTTTTTCACTCAACTCGCTATTACGGATGCAAAGGTAAGCATTTTAAATGAACTGTGCAAAAAATAGTCCTGAAAACTATTGAGTAGAAATGATTCTTTAGCCTACATTATTCATTCTATTTAGAATTTTGATTTAAAAAAAACATCAAAAAATATAATATCGTCTGTCAATTAGCGTTAATAAAAGTAAGAATCAGTAATACTATAAAGAATAATACTATAAAGAATATATGACTAAACTGGAAAGCGGATACGTACTGGACGGCATGAACGAGTTTGAGCGCAACGTAAAGCGTTTCATTGACTTCTTTATTGCCATTGCTTGCCTCGTCATATTCTCCCCCCTGTTTCTCTTCTGCTACATTATGATCAAGCGCGAGGATGGCGGCCCTGCCATCTTCAAGCAGGAGCGCATAGGCCGCTTCGGTCGTCCCTTCAAAATCTACAAATTCCGCTCCATGCGCGTGGATGCCGAGAAAAACGGCCCCGCCCTGTATCAGCACGAGAACGAGACACGCATGACAAAGATTGGAAAGTTCCTGCGTGAGCACCATCTGGACGAGCTGCCACAGTTGTGGAATGTGGTGAAGGGCGACATGGCCTTCATCGGCCCCAGACCGGAGCGCAAATTCTTCATCGACCAGATCATGGAACACGATTCACGCTATGTCTATCTCTACCAGATACGCCCCGGCGTCACCAGCTACGCCACGCTCTACAACGGCTATACGGATACGATGGAGAAGATGCTGCGCCGACTCGAGCTGGATTTGTATTATCTGGAGAACAGGTCGTGGTGGTTTGACATCAAAATCATCGTGAAGACATTCATTAACATTGTCTTCGGCAAGAAGTTCTGATTACTTTATTTTGGGGTTCTTCGTACGCTTCAGGTCGAAGAGATAGGTCAGCTTTACTGCAATATTTGTAAAGTTGGACAGTGCGAAGTAGTCACGCTTGCTGTCGCCATAAATATTTCCTAATCCGTAATAGTATCTTCCTTCCAGGAGGAAGTGTCCCAGCTTGGGATGAGAGAACTCCAGGCCCAAGCCACCGGCTATGCCGTAGTCCAGCTTATGCTCCACGGCCATAGTGTCCTGCGCCACAATGGATGAAGTGCGCCCTGAGCCGTCTTCATAGACGGGTGTGCGGCTCTCCCACGGGAAATTCATCTTCGTCTTCTCATTGAGGAAGATACCCACCTGCGGTCCCACCTGGAAGAAGAACTGGAAGCCGCGTCGCTCGCGCCCCCATCCCAGACGGGCGAATACAGGCACCTGCAAGTAGGTCATGTCGCGCTGGTATTCTTCGCGCAGCCCCGTCGTACGGTTGATGACAGGCTCGTCGTTAGGCGTCAGGATATTCTCCTTCCAGCCTATCTGGGCATAGTTCACCTCTGCCACGACGGAACAGATGCTGGTAAAATATTTCTCAGACGTATAGCGGAATGACAATCCACCTGCCAGGCCCTGATGCATGGTCTGCGGCACCTTGGGCAGGAACACGACATTGCTAAGCACCACACCTCCGTTGAATCCAACAGCCATGTCGTTGCGGTGGTCGCCCACTTGCGCAGCTACGTTGAGAATGGAAAAATGAGAAAACGAGAAAATGAGAAATGCCATACGGCACAAAGAACGCTGTATGCTCATGTGATGACAGTTACTTCTTTTACATCCTACATTTCTCATTCTCTCAATCTCAATAGCTAATAGTATCTATCTGTCCGTTGGGCTTGTAGTGTACGAACATGTAGGCACGGTTCTGGTGCCCTGCACCACCACCCAGCTGCTCAAACTTCAGCGGTGTCTGCACAGGCGTATAGTTGAAGCGGCCCGATGCACCGTCGAAGGTCTTGCCATATTTGTGCAGCCCGCGCAGGAAGAAGAAGGCGTGGTCGAAGCCCGTCATGGCCAACGGCGGCATGTAGGCGCTCAAGTCACGCTGGAAGTTGGCACGGTACTTACGCGCCATGTTCTTGGCCAGCGAGGGCGCCATGCCGGGATAGAAGGGCGACGGCACGTAGACATCATACTTATGAAAGTTGACGGCCTGCGCTTCAGACTGGGCCATCCACTCGGTGTATCCGAAGAGCGACACCTTCAGCCCTTCATTGGCAGCCAGCAAATCCTTCAGCTTCACAAAGGCCACCTCCATGTCGCTTGTGCGTGCCGAATTGAGCACCACGACATTGGGGCGCTGTGTGCTGAACGCGCTGGCGAAGAGCGAATTGACAGATTTCAGGCTGGTGAGGCTATAGCTGACGTGGCGACTTTCCAATTCCTTGCGCAGTGCAGCGGTAAAGGAGCCCTTGGTGCTGTTGGGGTCGTCACAGTCTACGATAATGGGGTGATAGTCCTTAAACCAGTCGGCAAAGCGGCGGCTCGTGCTCTCGTTCAGCGACTCCTGCGACTGGTATACCTGGAAGATGTGCGTATTTGCGGCAATCTGGGGCGCCATGATGGAGAACGGTATGACCAGCATCGTGCCGTGCTGCTGACAGAAGGCCGACAGGTCGTTCATCTGCTTGGAGTAGAGCGGGCCGAAGATGATGTCGCACTTAGCAGCCTCAGGCTTGGCCAGCGTCTCGGTGATATCTCCCGTATCAGGTGTGTTCCAGGCATAGACATCCACGGAAATGCCCTCATGCTTCAAGCTGTCGCAAGCCATGAGCAGACCACGGTAATACTCCACCATGCGGCGTCCGTCGCCGTTGATGTCGTGCAGCGGCAGCATCACACCCATGCGGATGGGGCGCTGCCTCACGTCGTCAGCATCCATCGGTGCGTCTACTACTGCCGACAGTGCCTGTGCCTGCGTGGGTATCACAATCTTCGACCCCTTCTTCAGCACATAGTCTGAGCGCTCCATGCCCGGATTGGCAGCTCGCAGCTCCGCCTCCGTGATGCCATAAGCACGCGAGATGCCATAGATGGTCTCGCCACGCTTCACCTTGTGCGTTTTCACCGACTGTGCCATCATCGTGCCCATTGCAAGGACGAACATTCCTAAAACAAAAAAATATCTTAATAAATGCTTCATCGTTTTGTTTTTTTCTGTTTTCGTCTGCAAAAGTACAAAAATTGTTTGTATCTTTGCACTCTAAACGGTAAGAAAATGAAAAAGAATTTGATATTTCTTGTTTTTGCGCTCTTTTGGGGTACAATTGCCACTTTTGCCCAAAAAGTCAATCCGCGTGCCTATTATATAGACGAGGAAGGATTGGCGCAGGACACGGTGTCAATTGAAAATGCCCAGGCGCCGCTGCAGGTTACTTTCCGCGCCAACCCTGAGGACATGGACGGCTTTACGCCCTCCTTCGAGTGGCACTTCCTCAAGGGGCAGTCAAACGCCACACCAGTAGAGATTTTCGTGCGCTATGAGGAGGACACCGAATACACGTTCAACGAATCTGGCAACTATCAGATTGTACTGAGGACGTATTTAGACCAGGACAGCACCGAGCTGGAGCCCGTCACCATCCCTATTTCCATCTCTGAGAGCAGGCTGGAGTTTCCCAACGCCTTTTCTCCTAACGGCGACGGAAAGAACGACAAATACGGTGCAAAGGGCGTGAACGACCCCAACAGTCCGGCTCACTGGAAAAGCATTGTGAAATTCCATGCCATGATCATCAACCGTCGCGGGCAGAAGATTTACGAATGGTACGACCCTGCGGGATACTGGGACGGCACCTATAACGGCCACGACGTGAAAGAAGGTGTCTACTATGTCGTTGTCTCGGCCAAGGGTGCCGATGGCCGCGAATACAATATCCGTAAGGACATCAACCTGCTGCGAAGCTACATCGAGACAGGCAGCGGCAGCGGCTCAGAATAGCATAGATTCCATTCTCATGTCTGACAACATCTGCGTGTATGGCGCACGCGTACATAATCTAAAAAATATCGACGTGGTCATACCGCGCCACTCGCTGACGGTCATCACCGGCCTGAGCGGCAGCGGCAAGTCGTCGCTGGCCTTCGACACCATCTTCGCCGAAGGGCAACGCCGCTACATCGAGACGTTCTCGGCCTATGCACGCAACTTCCTCGGCGGCATGGAGCGACCCGACGTGGACAAGATTACGGGCCTGTCGCCTGTTATCAGCATCGAGCAGAAGACCACGAACAAAAACCCGCGCAGCACCGTGGGCACCACCACCGAGATTTACGACTACCTGCGCCTGCTCTTTGCCCGTGCCGGCCGCGCCTACAGCTACATGACCGGCGAGCCGATGGTGAAGTACACCGAGGAGAAGGTGATAGAGATGATTCTGACCGACTATGCCGGGAAGAAGATTCTCCTCTTGGCCCCTCTGGTACGCAGCCGCAAGGGCCATTACCGCGAGCTTTTCGAGCAGATGCGCCGCAAAGGCTACCTCACCGTACGCGTCGACGGCGAGCTGATGGAGCTGACACGGGGCATGAAGGTTGACCGCTACAAGAACCACGACATCGAGGTGGTGATTGATAAGTTAAGCCTCCCCCCTACCCCCTCCCAAGGAGGGGGAGATGAGCGGCTGAAGAAGTCGGTAGCCATAGCCATGAAACAGGGCGACGGTCTCGTCATGATTCTTGATGTAACCAGCAACCCCTCCCAGGGAGGGGGACGGGGGGCGGCCCCCAAATTCTTCTCCAAGCGCCTGATGTGCCCCACCAGCGGCATCAGCTATAGCGACCCTGCGCCCAACATCTTCTCGTTCAACTCGCCGCAGGGCGCCTGTCCGCGATGCAAGGGGCTGGGCTTCATCAACGAGATTGACCTGAACAAGGTCATGCCCGACAGGAAGAAAAGCATCTACGACGGCGCCATCACTCCCTTGGGAAAATACAAGAACAGTCTCATATTCTGGCAGATAGAGGCGCTACTGAAGAAATTCGACTGCACGCTGAAGACACCCGTTGACGACATTCCCGAGGAGGCCATGACAGAGATTCTGTATGGCACGCTCGAGGACGTGCGCATCGACAAGGATGTGGTGCATACCTCCAGCGACTATTTCGTCACCTTCAACGGCATCGTCAAGTATCTGCGCGACGTCATCGACAATGATGACTCGCAGACAGGCCAGAAATGGGCCGACCAGTTCATGGCAGAGTGCGAATGTCCTGAGTGCCACGGCCAGCGCCTCAACCGCGAGGCCCTGAGCTATCGCATCGGCGACAAGAACATTGCGCAGTTAGCCAGCATGGACATAGGGGAACTGCGACAGTGGATAGAAAACACCTCTCACCCCTCACCTCTCACTTCCCAAGAATACCAGATTGCGAAGGAGATCCTGAAGGAGATACGCACACGACTCGACTTCCTGCTCGACGTGGGCCTCGACTACTTGTCATTGAATCGACCGTCGGCATCGTTGAGCGGCGGCGAGAGCCAGCGCATCCGCCTGGCCACGCAGATAGGCTCGCAGCTGGTCAACGTGCTCTACATCCTCGACGAGCCCAGCATCGGCCTGCACCAGCGCGACAACGAGCGTCTCATCCACTCGCTGAAGGAGCTGCGCGATTTGGGCAACACCGTCATCGTGGTGGAGCACGACAAAGACATGATGCTGGCCGCCGACTACATCATCGACATCGGCCCCCGTGCCGGTCGCAAGGGCGGCGAGGTAGTGTTCCAAGGCACACCCGAGGAGCTGATGAAGGCAGACACGCTGACGGCGAAGTATCTGAATGGAGGGTTAATGGTTGATGGTGGAGGGTTAATGGAAAATACTTCTGCCACAGACAAATCACCTTCCACCATCCACCTTCCACCATCCACCATCAGAATAACGGGCTGCTCCGGCAACAACCTCCGCCACATCGACGCTGAGTTCCCGCTAGGCAAGCTCATCGTCATCACCGGCGTCAGCGGCAGCGGCAAGTCGACGCTCATCAACGAGACCTTGCAGCCCATCCTCTCGCAGCATTTCTACCACTCGCTGAAGCGCCCCCTACCCTACGACAGCATCGAGGGGCTGGAGCTGATAGACAAGGTGGTGAATGTTGACCAAAGCCCCATCGGACGCACGCCGCGCTCCAATCCCGCCACCTATACCGGCGTCTTCTCCGACATCCGCTCGCTCTTCGTCAACCTGCCCGAGGCGAAAATCCGAGGCTACAAGCCCGGTCGCTTCTCGTTCAACGTGAAGGGCGGGCGCTGCGAGACCTGCGGCGGCAACGGCTACAAGACCATCGAGATGAATTTCCTGCCCGACATCCAGGTGCCCTGCGAGGACTGTCACGGCAAGCGCTACAACCGCGAGACGCTGGAGGTGCGCTACAAGGGCAAGTCGATAGCCGACGTCCTCGACATGACCATCAACCAGGCCGTGGAGTTCTTCGAGAACGTGCCCGACATCCTGCGCAAGATAAAGACCATACAGGACGTGGGCCTCGGCTACATCAAGCTGGGCCAGCCGTCGACGACGCTCAGCGGCGGCGAGAGCCAGCGTGTAAAACTGGCCACAGAGCTGTCGAAGCGCGACACGGGGCGCACCGTCTACATCCTCGACGAGCCTACCACGGGCCTGCACTTCGAGGACATCCGCATCCTGATGCAGGTGCTGCGCAAGCTGGTAGACCGCGGCAACACCGTCATCGTCATCGAGCACAACTTAGACGTCATCACTCAGGCCGACCACATCATCGACATGGGCCCCGAGGGCGGACGCCGCGGCGGCCTCATCCTCAGCACAGGCACACCAAAAGAAGTGGCGCGCAGCCAGCAGGGCCACACGCCACGATTCTTACGTGCGCAGCTACTCCCCGCCCCTCAAGGGGAGGGGTGCCCGTAAGGCGGGGACTCATTAATGGAACACGAAGAAACGAAGGGACGAAGTTTTCTCTCCTGTGTAATTATCTTCGTTTCTTCGTGTTTGGTTACTGACCCCACCCCTACCCTACAAGGGAGGGGAGTTTGGTGACTCCTTGAAGTGAGGGGAGTTTGGGCAAGAATCGGCCGAAAGACAGTCGACAAACAACATTTCTCCGCGAAGAATGCAGGATTCTCGGAATATAATCATAACTTTGCACCCACAAAACCGTTTCGAAATGAACAGGACAGACATCACACAATCTATCAGCCGGGCACTGCGCTCGCTGGCCATGCCCATCGATGCCCGCCTCTACGGCAGCGAGGCGCGGGGCGAGGCACGGGCTGACTCCGACATCGACCTGCTGATACTCGTCGACCAGCCCACCGTGACCGACCGCGACGAAGACCGCATCTTCGAGCCGCTCTATCAGATAGAGTTGCAGACAGGCGTACTCATCAACCCCATCATCATGCCCAAGCAGGAATGGGGGCGCCATGTCAGTCCGTTTTACCTGAACGTAGAAAACGAGGGAGTGAGACTATGAGCAACCGAACACTGACCGACGAGCAGCGCCGCGACATCGTGCGCTATCGCATTGAAAACGCCCGGAAGATGCTCTCCGAAGTGGAAAGTCATCGTGAGAATGGCTTTTACAACACAGCTGTCAATCGTATGTACTACGCCTGCTACTATGCCGCCACGGCCAAGCTTATCTCGATGGGCATCGAGGTGAAATCGCATGACGGCGTGCGGCTCAATCTCGGCAAGCATGTAGTCATGGCGGGACATCTTTCCCCAGAACTGGGCCGTTTCTATAGCCGTCTGTTCTCAAAGCGCAGCACGGGCGACTACGACGACTTCATCAATCACACGCTTGAGACGATTGACAAACTGCTGCCGCAAGCCCGTCTGTTCATCGACACAATTATTTCGCAGCTTGAGGAATGGCTGCATGGGCAGGAATAACCTCCGATTCACTCCTCAGTCCCACCATTTCCTGCTATAATATCATAAAATCGCATACGGCGTAACTTCCGTATGCGATTTTTAGCTACTCAACGCTCTGCGTCGAAGAGCTTAATCCTCCTCCGGCGTGATGAGCTTGTAGCCCTTGCCGTGGATGTTGATGATCTCAATCTGCGGGTCATCCTTCAGGTGCTTGCGCAGCTTGGTGATGTAGACATCCATCGAGCGGGCATTGAAGTAGTTGTCGTCAATCCAGATGGTCTTCAGGGCAAAGTCACGCTGCAGAATCTCGTTGGCATGTGAGCAGAGCAGGGCCAGGAGCTCGTTCTCCTTGGTGGTGAGCTTCGTCTGCTGGTCGCCTATGCAGAGCAGCTGCTTCTGCGTGTCGAAGGTGAAGTTGCCGATGTGGTAGAGCGTAGACTCCTTGTTCTTCTTTCCGCGAACACGGCGCAGGATGGCCTCAATACGGAACACGAGTTCCTCCATGGAGAAAGGCTTGGTGATGTAGTCGTCGGCACCGATCTTGAAGCCCTCCAGGATGTCTTCCTTCAGCGTCTTGGCAGTGAGGAAGATGATGGGAATCTCGGGGTTAGCGGCCCTGATTTCCTGTGCCAGCGTGAAGCCGTCCTTCTTGGGCATCATCACGTCGAGCACACAGATGTCGAACTTGGTCTTCAGGAAGGCCTTGTAGCCAGCCTCGCCGTCGGGGCAGAGCTCTGCCTCATAGCCTTTGGCGGCCAGATACTCTCTCAGTAACATGCCGAGGTTCTCGTCGTCCTCGCACAGCAAAATTTTCAGATTCTCGTCCATAGTCTCTCGAATTTACAATTAGACAATTTACTATTTACTATTTATTTTTCAATTTTTCACTCCTCCCTGAGGCTGGGCAATGTGATGGTAAACTTCGTACCTTTCCCCAACTCACTCTCGCACTTGATGTCGCCGTCGTGCAGGTTGATGATTTTCTTCACGTAGGCCAGGCCGAGGCCGAAGCCCTTCACGTCGTGCACATTGCCCGTATGCACGCGGTAGAACTTGTCGAAAATCTTCTTCACGTTCTCACGCTTGATGCCCAGACCGTTGTCAGCGATAGAGAAGCACAGCTTCTCGCCCTCGTTCCAAGTGCGCAGATGAATGTCGACGGGCTCGTCGGGCTTGCGGTATTTCACCGCATTGTCCATCAGGTTGGTGATGGCGTTCTGGAAATGCACCTCGTCTACGTAGATGGCCGAGTCCACAGCCTCAATCTCGGTGTAGATCTTGCCGCCCGTGTGCTCCACGCGCAACGAGAAGGTAGAGGCAATCTGCTCCAGCAGTTCATTCAGGTCGAGCTCTTTCTTCTTGAACGACACCGTCTTCCTGTCGAACATCGACATCTGCAGCACCTTCTCCACCAGGAAGCGCAGGCGCTTCGACTCGTCGTTGATGACGCCGCCCAGGTGTTTCTGCATCTGCGGACTCTTCGGCACCGTGTCGTCGCCCAGCATCTGCGCAGCCAGCGAGATGCTGCTGATGGGCGTCTTCAGCTCGTGCGTCATGTTGTTGATGAAGTCGTTCTTAATCTCCGTATAGCGTTTCTGGCGGAAGATGACGAAGATGGTGAAGATGAACGTGATGAGCAGCACCAGCGTGAAGATGATGGCTGGAATCATGAAGCGCACCGACGAATAGATATACTTGTCCATGTCGGGGAAATGAATCGTCACCACGCCCATTTTCGATGCAGGGTCGTTCTGGAAGAGCGTCTGCGAATAAGTCCTCTCCAAGCCGTCCTCAGTATAGTCCGGACAGCGGTACACCTCGCGCCCGTCGGCCGTCGACACGGTGAAGTGGTAGGCCAGGTTGATGCCGTTGTTCTGCAGCTCCTGCTTGATGTCGTGGTCGAGCAGCAGGAAGTTCACGCGCTCCTTCAGGGGCTTGTCGCTGGCCGTATATAATATATTGTACACCACCTCGTCGAGCAGCGCCTTCTGGTAGACATAGCGCGTGCGCACAATCTCCTGCATCGACTTCGCAGCCTCCGACATCGACGAGTTGTCGGTCTTCATGATGATAGCCTTGGGAATGGAAGGCGGCTTCGTGGCGAAGGTCTTCAGCTCGAAGGCGCTGTAGACGGTACCGTCGTCGGCCGACACGGCAAACTCGTGCTGCTCCTGTATGCTGCCGTTGATGCCGTCCACGATAATCGAGTCCTGCGTATAGGCGCGGCGCTCCACGTCGCTGACGTCCTTCTCCAGATAGCGCAGTGTCTCGTTCAGTTCCAGATTGTGCGAGGCCTGATACAGCGAGCGGGTGACGCTCTCGTCAAACTGCTCCTGCTTCATCTTGGCCATCTCCTCGATGTAGCCAATCTGCACGTAGAGCAGTCCGAGGAACGAAAACCCCATCACCGCGGCAATGATCCATATCGTTGACTTTTTCACGTATCTCTCTTTTTAATTAGTGTTCAGGCGAGCAAAGCTCGGAGCTTCACGTCGTTTCTTCTTTGGTGTTTTTGACGAGTGCAAAGATAAAGCGTTTAACGTTTCGAGTGAAATTTTTAGTTAATTATTTACGTTAAGTTTAACATTTTTAGCAATAAATACAGATTTTAATTACAAATATTCAATTACAAACAAGTCGTTCCCGCCTCTAAGTGATATGACTCAGAAACGGGAACGACTCGTTTACGCAGCTAAATAGGCTGCTAAGTTTTTTCGGGGGTACGGGGGGGGGCGAGGTACGGGGGGACGAGATATGACTTTTCCTGGTTCACCCATTCTTTCCTCGTAATAATCATAGTACTAATGACGATGCCTATATCGAGTTCGATTTTGCAGAAGGGTGCATGGATAGCATCCTTTTCCGCGTATTTAAGTTTGTCTGTGTCCACCAGCATCAAAAAGTCTACATCAGAATCACGGCGCGCGTCGCCACGGGCCTCCGACCCATAGAGTATGTTAATACGGAGACAGAGGCGGAGGCGTCAGCGCCACGATGCGGAGTACGGCGGGCACCTCACTGACAGGCTTCCACTGAGCCATGCCGGGCAACCAGCAAAGCGTGTCCTTGGTTACCTTTCTGTCGTAGATGAGTCGCGCCAGTTCCTTTTCGTCCAATGGACCGTTGGGCTGGCCGTCGATGGCGACATAGTACACACCTGGCTGTGGCTGCGGCATGTTCTGTAAACTGCCGGGATATTGCATCTGCTGCATCTGCTGGTTCATGCTGGTCACCATCTGCTGTGCTATGCTGGCGCTCATACCGAACTCTACGAGTCGGTCGAGCGAGAAGAAATTGCTGTCGTCTAACATGTTTTTCGATTTACTATTCTAATTCTTGAGTCCACTAGAAAAAGTACGTTTCGGTATGTTACCATCGCGAATTCATGCTGCGCGTTGTTTTTGTGATGATCCAGCATTGTGCGGACTATTTAAAGTGGACTCATTCTTCAATTCTTCAATTCTTTAATTTTAAATTCTTCACGGCATCGGCGGAGGAGCGGAAGCACCGCCTGTGGGGGGAGTTGGTGGCTGCGGCACGAAGGCGAAGGCAATCTCAGGCGTGTCAGCGGCCAGCTGCCACTGCGCCATGCCCTGTCGCCAGACATAGGTCTGCGGTGTGAGGCTGCCGTTCTGCACCAGTTGCGGCAACTGCTGTGCCGTAAAGGGGCCTGCCTGCTGTCCGTTGATGCTAATGAAATACTGCACGTTAGGCATTGGCGGCGGCGTGCCCATACCTGGCATGGGCGGAGGTGTGGCCACACCAGGCATGCCTTGCTGCATACTCTGCTGCGTCGTCTGGATGCCCTGCTGCATATACTGCCCCATGTTGTTCATCATGCCTGCCATCTGCTGGCCCATGGCGCCGCCCATCATCATGCCTGTCATCAGCCCGGCAGCGTTCATGCCGCCACCGCCGCCTTCGCCGCCGCCCATCTGGCCCATCTGGCCCAGACTCTCGGCACCAGCACGAAGTACGCCTGCCTGCTGGTCAAGTGCATGGGCACCCATGAACTGCGTCTCGGTTTGCAGGCGCTGTGCACGCTGAGCCTCCTCGCGCTGTATGCGCATGGTCTCCTCCATGTTCTGACGGTTCAGCTCCTGCGTGTCCTTCAGATTCTTGATGTTAACGTCGGCCTGTGCCTCCATGGTCTTGGCCTGCAGTCCTGCGGTGAGGCGATACACTTCCTGATAGTAGGGGCTTGTCTTATCTATCTCCAGCTCGTTGATATCGAGTGCCTTCATGTTGACGCCAAAATCCTCGCTCAGTCTTTGGCCAAGTTTTGCAGCGACGCTGTTGTTCACCGTATCAAGATGGCGTTCTAACTGTATGGCAGGAATTCCCGCCTCCATGGGCAAATTCGTTACTATCTGCTTGATGTGTCGCGAAATAGCTGCAATAATCTGGCGTTTGAAGTCTTCGTGGTCAAAGTTCTGCAGACGGTTCAGCTTGATAAAGCCCATATAGTCTGTGATATTGAACGTAAGCGTACCTCTGACGGCCACCGGGAAGCCTTGATCGGGCAGGCGCGGATCGAAGACGTCGAAGTAAGGCACTCCGAAGCGCATTTGGTTGTTCTGCTGCAGGTTGATGAAGTAGACTTCTGCCTGGAACGGGCTTTCGCCGCCCCATAGTGCACCGACAATGTTGGCCAGCACGGGCAGGTTGGCCGTCTTCAGCATCACGTCGCACGGCCCTACGATGCAGTCTTGCATGGGGCCGTTCTTCTGGTTATACACGAAGACCGCCACCTCGCCGTCTTTTACGCGAAGTGAGCTGTTCCACCTGATGGCGTTTTCGCGGCTGGTGCTGTTGACTTCTTGACCTTCGGGGCGCCATTTCCAGATGATATAATCTTGCTGGTCACAGCGTATGACGTTCATCAGTCCGCCGCCTTTTCCTCTACCGAATAATCCCATTGATATTTAGGTTTTAGGTTTATTAAGATGTTTAATGTGTTATTATACCTGACTGTCTAATTGATTGAGCATCGCCACGTCTTCCGGATTCCTGAGCGTGCCCCTGGCCTGTTGCAAGACCTCCTTGAACTTGCGCTTCCATACAGGGGCCATGAGGTTTTGCTCGCGCTGCGTGTCGTTGCCGCCTTTCTTGGCCAGCCACAGGGCGAGCGGCAAACCCGTGAAGAGTGTGAAGAAGATGCCTATAAAGATAATCACCAGCACATCGAGGAAGAAGTTGTGGAAGCGTGTTTCTTTTCCCCACGTAATAACGAGTGTCAGGACTACCCACCCTACGAAGCTGGCGCCCAGCACGCTGAAGAAGCGACGGCACCACGTGCCCATGATGCCCTTGGCCTTGTTGGCGTTAGCGGCGGCGAGCGACAAGAACTCCATCAAGTCTTCACGACGGTTAGGCACGTTGAAGGCTTCGATAAAGTTTTGTGTGTCCTTGCGCTTCTCTCTTGCGCTCTTTTGGCTTGAGGCTATCTCCTCTATGCCACAGCTGAACTGCTGGATGCTGCTCACAGCCCGTCCATTGCGGATTTCCTCGCCACAGGCTGGGCAACGGGTACTGAACGCCTCTAACTCGGCGCCACAATGTGGGCATATGCGCTGACGGGCACGCCGATGTTGGGCATTGTCTTGTACGCTGGCGTCAATCATCACGTCCACCAAGTCGGGGTCGACGCCCTCGGCAACGGCACGTTTGCGAATGACCTCGCGCTCTTTGTCCGTGATGACACCGTCGGTCAGCGATGCACGGATTAGCTCGTTCAAGCTGTCGGAAAACATTTCTTTCATGGTCTGTGTTTTTATTTTCCGTTGACTTCCTGTTGCAAGCGGTTGAGGGTGGCTACGTCCTCGGGTTTATGAAGTGTGAGACGGGCCTTTGTCATAACCTGCTCGAACTTCGAGTGCCACACGCTGCGCATCTCATTGTGCATCTTCACAAGTTTACTGCCGCCCTTCTTGGCATACTTGTAGGCAAAGAAACCGCCAATGACCAGACCGACAAAGAAGCCGCCTATGACGGCCTCTCCGAATGGCTTGGCCGGGTTATTGTCGTCAGGCACCATCAGCAACAGCGTGCAGGGAATCCAGAAACAGACGATGATAAGGCAGAAACGCCACACAGGGGTGTCAAAGAAGGTGCCAGCCTTCTTCGCATTAGGAGCGCTAAGTGACAGGAACTCCAGCAGATCCTCGCGCGTGTTGGGAACGGGGAAACTGGTGACAATACTGCGACGGCGGTCCAGGTCGGTGACATTTTCCAGTTTGGCATTCAGCTCCTTCATGCTCGACGACGTCTTCTTCTGCCTGATTTCCTCGCCGCAGGCAGGACAGACTGTACTGAACGACTCAAGCACGGCACCACAATACGGGCAAACGCCACGCTCGGCCTTTTTCTGTTTGTTGAGCTCCTGGATTCTAGCGTCAAGCAACACATCGACAGTGTCCTCGTCAATACCTTCGGCCACGGCCAGTCGTTTGATGACCTGACGCTCCTTTTCAGTAATCACTCCATCAATGAGTGACGCCTTGATGACTTCTTCAATTTTTTCTGAAAACATACTTATAATTACATTTGTATTATTTTCTATTGAGAATTTGCCTGCAAAGATATAAAAAAAAACAGGAAAGTCATCCTTTGATTTAAAAAAAACAAGGATTATAAAAAAATAGTTCGCATTGTTTATTTCCATAGACCACGTTGTAGTTTTTATAGACCTCGACGCGGTTTAAATGTTTCTTTGGGCTATTGATTTTTTGTTTTTGTATGTTTGGAAATAGAAAAAAAGTAACTTTGCAGACGAAATAGGTCACTATTATTAAATAAAATGTATGAACATCATTGAAAGATTCTGGAACAAATCGGGGTATTCACGTCGCATCATGTAACGGAGCGGATTGTCGCTAAGATAGCGTTTCCTGTTCTCTAATTGGCCGTCGCGCTTGAGGATGTGGTCGTTGTAATTGGGCTCGAAGAGAGGCGGGCGGGACTCTACGGCTGACGCCGCAGACACGGTGGCTTCTGATTGCCACCAGGCACGGCTGACGCCGCCTTTGAAGGCGCCAATGATAATGCCCAAGTGCTTGCCTTTGGGCAATGGCTCGTTGATACGGACAATCAGGTGCAGGTGGTCGGGCATGAGGCACACCTTCCAGACGTCGACCATAGGATAGTAATGATGTATCTTTGGAATCTCACTATCGAGGACGGTTTGTCCGAGCTGCGACGGCTTGAGGCGGGGCCTCTCACCGTTCCCCTTTGTGGTACCCACAATCTCACCAAAGACAGGGCGTCTGTCGGCAACCGCCATGGTCACCTCGTATGTCCCAGGCACTGCGTAGTCGTGCCCAAACATGCGTCGCGTCTGACAACTGCCACCCATATCATCACTTTAACTGCAAAGACAAGCACTATTTTCGATCTTTACACTTTTTCCTGCAAGTTTTTTTGTTTAGAGGACGATCGTTCAAACTTTCTCCGGTTTTTATGTTGCACCTCTCGGGCTTTGTTGACGCGTTTTTCTCGACGCAGCAAATAAATGAAGGAAAAATAGCACTGCCGATGAAAATATTGCACAAAAAATTTGCGGATGTGCAGAAATTGCAGTACCTTTGCACAAATTTTCTGCGAATGTGCAATGGATAACAGCAAATCCTTCAACAACTATATACGCCAAGCCATTGTTAATAACTGGAACCAGAACGCGCTGACCGACTATCAGGGCCAGACGCTGCAATTCCACGACGTGGCGCGTAAAATAGGTAAGCTTCATATTCTGTTCGAGAACTGTAATATCCGTCAGGGCGACAAGATTGCCATCTGCGGACGCAACTCGGCACACTGGGCCGTCACCTTCCTGGCTACGCTGACTTACGGCGCCGTGGCAGTGCCCATCCTGCACGAGTTCAATGCCGAACAGATTCACAACATCGTCAACCACTCGGAGGCTCGCCTGCTCTTCGTGGGCGACTTCGTGGCGAAGGAGATAGACCCTGAGCAGATGCCGAAATTGGAGGGCATCGTCAACCTGCCCGACTTCTCGCTGATGATTTCACGCTCAGAGAAGCTGGACTATGCGCGCGAACATTTAAATATGATGTTCGGCTCAAAGTATCCCCGCGCCTTCACCAAGGACGACGTGGTGTTCCACGCCGACGATCCGGAGGAGCTGGCGCTCATCAACTACACCAGCGGCACGACGGGCTTCTCGAAGGGCGTCATGCTGCCCTACCGGGCGCTGTGGGGAAACATCAGCTTCTGCATCAACCGACTGGGCAAGCACGTCAAGGCGGGCTCACCCATGCTCGACATCCTGCCCATGGCCCACATGTATGGCCTGAGCATTGAGTTCCTCTTCGGATTCTGCAACGGCTGCCACCTGTTCTTCCTCAACCGTCTGCCCTCCCCCACCCTGATTGCCAAGGCCTTCACCGACGTGAAGCCGAGGCTCATCATCGCCGTGCCGCTCATCATCGAGAAGATTGTGCGCAAGCGTGTGCTGCCCGTCATGCAGACGCCGCGCATGAAGTTGCTCATGGCCATGCCCGTGGTGAGGGAGAAGGTGAAGGCGAAGGTGCTGGAGCAGGTGATGCAGGCCTTCGGCGGCCAGGCCTACGAAATCATCGTGGGCGGTGCGCCGCTGTCGAAGGAGGTGGAGCAATGCCTGCAGTCCATCGGCTTCCCCGTCACCGTGGGCTACGGCACGACGGAGTGTGCACCGCTTATCAGCTACCGTGACTGGACGGAGTTTGCCCCCGGCTCATGCGGATGCCCCGTCGACGGTATGACGGTGAAGATTGACAGCGATGATCCGCAGACTACTGCCGGCGAGATTCTCACCCGTGGCACCAATCTCATGTTGGGCTACTACAAGAACGACGAGGCTACTGCGCTGGCCATCGACCGCGACGGATGGTACCACACGGGCGACTTGGCCACGATGGACGACGACCAGAACATCTTCATTCGCGGACGCATCAAGAACATGCTGCTGGGTGCCAACGGACAGAACGTCTACCCAGAGGAGATTGAAGACAAGCTCAGCTCGATGCCGATGGTGAGCGAGTGCATCGTGGTGCAGCGCGACCAGAAGCTGGTGGCCCTCGTCTACCCCGACCAGGACGAGCTGATGAACTTCACCGCCCACGAGCTGCAGGGCATCATGGAGCAAAACCGCCAGCTGCTGAACGAGCAGCTGCCCGTCTACAGCCGCCTGTCCGCCATTCTGCTGCAAAGCGAGGAATTCCAGAAGACGCCGAAGAAAAGCATCAAGAGATACTTGTATAGTTAAGAGTTGAGAGCCTTTTGAGTTTAGTGACTTTAGAAAGATACTATGAAAGAGATACCGAGTTATAACGCCCTGCTTGAGAAAAGCATCATCGACCATTGGGATATGGACGCCTTGACTGACTACAAGGGTCAGACGCTGCAATACCACGATGTGGCACGCAAGATCGAGAAGGTGCATATCCTGTTTGAGAACAGTGGTGTGGTTAGGGGCGACAAGATTGCCCTCTGCGGGCGCAACAGCAGCCAGTGGACCGTGGCCTTCCTCGCCACGCTCACCTATGGTGCCATAGCTGTGCCCATCCTGCATGAGTTTACGCCCGACCAGATACACAACATCGTCAACCATAGCGATGCTAAGCTGCTCTTTGCCGGCGACCACGTCTGCGGCTCCATCGACCCGATGCAGATGCCTCACTTGGAGGGCATCATCCGCAACAACGACTACTCGCTGATGCTCTCGCGCACCGACAAGCTGACTTATGCCCGCGAACACTTGAACGAGCTCTACGGCAAGAAGTTCCCGAAGTATTTCCGCAAGGAGCACGTGAGCTACTACCATGAGCAGAGCCCCGACGAGATGGCTCTCATCAACTACACCTCGGGCACCACGGGCTTCTCGAAAGGTGTGATGATTCCCTACCGTGCCTTGTGGTCGAACTACGACTTTGCCTGCAAAGCCATGGGCGACAACGTAAAGCCCGGCGCCAGCGTCATCTCCATCCTGCCCATGGCACACATGTATTCGATGGCCTTCGAGTTCAGCTATGAGTTCCTGCGCGGATGCCACGTCTACTACCTCAACCGTGTGCCCTCGCCCGCCATCATCGCCCAGGCCTTCGCCGACATCAAGCCCGCCGTCATCATTGCCGTGCCGCTGGTCATCGAGAAGATTATCCGCAAGAAGGTGTTCCCGAAGATTCAGACGCCTCGCATGAGACTGCTGCTGCAGATTCCCGTCATCGAGCAGAAGGTGCGCGACACCATCTGCCAGGAGGTGCGCAAAGCCTTCGGCGGCAATTTCTTCGAGATCATCATCGGCGGCGCTGCCTTCAATCAGGAGGTGGAGCAGTTCCTGCACCGCATCAACTTCCCCTACACCGTGGGCTACGGCGCCACAGAGTGTGCTCCCATCATCAGCTACGAAGACTGGCGCCTGTTCGTGCCGGGCTCCTGCGGCAAGGCTGCGAAGAACATGGAGATTCGCATCGACTCGCCCGACCCCGAGAACATTCCGGGCGAGATTCTCACACGCGGCCTGAACGTGATGCTGGGCTACTACAAGAACGAGGAGGCCACTCGCGAGACCATCGACGAGGAGGGTTGGTATCACACCGGCGACCTTGGCACGATGGACGAAGACGGCAACGTGTTCATCAACGGACGCTCGAAGAACATGCTGCTCGGCGCCAGCGGACAGAACATCTATCCTGAGGAGATAGAGGACAAGCTCAATTCCATGACGCTTGTCATGGAGAGCATCGTGGTGCAGCGCGACCAGAAGCTCGTGGCACTCGTACACCCCGACTTGGACGAAGCCAAAGGCCTCGGCTTCACCAAAGAAGACCTGGAGGGCATCATGGAGCAAAACCGCAACGGCCTGAACCAGATGCTGCCTGCCTACGAGAAAATCAGCGAGATAGAAATCTTTGAGGAGGAATTTGCCAAGACGCCCAAGAAGAGCATCAAGCGCTACCTCTATTCTTAATCCGACACAATGGGAAGAAACAAGAAACCGCTGCCACTGCTCGAAAACGTTACCATCGAGGCTGTGGCAGCCGAAGGAAAATGTCTGTTCCACTGGAACGACCTTGTCGTCTTTGTGCCCTGGTGCGTGCCAGGCGATGTATGCAACGTGCAGCTGCGCCGCAAGAAGCACTCCTTTGCCGAGGGCGAGGTGGTGCAGTTTGTGAAATATAGCGATGTGCGTGCTGTGCCTTTCTGCCAGCACTTCGGCGTATGCGGCGGCTGCAAGTGGCAGAACCTGCCCTACGAGGAGCAGCTGCGCTTCAAGCAGCAGCAGGTCTACGACCAGCTGAGTCGCATCGGCAAGATAGAGCTGCCCGAGTTCCGCCCCATCCTCGGCAGTACGAAGACGCAGGAATACCGCAACAAGCTCGACTTCGGGGCCTCCAACCGTCGCTACCTGACCAACGAAGAGATAAAGAGCGGACGCGAATTCCAGCGCGACGCATTGGGATTCCATGTCACGGGGGCCTTCGACAAGATTCTGCCCATTGAGAAGTGCTGGCTCATGGACGACCTGCACAACAAGATTCGCAACGAGATACGCGACTATGCCATCGAGCACGGCATCAGCTTCTTTGACCTGCGACAGCAAGTGGGACTTTTGCGCGATGTCATCATCCGCAACAGTGCCAGTGGCGAACTGATGGTCGTCATTCAGTTCCACATTGATCATTTACCCATCACAAATGACCATTCAATGGAGCAGGAAAAGGAAATGGTCAATCATCAATGGTCAATGGCCAATGGGTTGTTGCAGCACCTGTCTGACACATTCCCGCAAATCACGTCGCTGATGTATCTAGACAACCAGAAGTGCAACGACACCATAGGCGATCAGGACATACTGCTGTTCAAGGGGCAGGACCATATCTTCGAGCTGATGGAGGACTTGAAGTTCAAGGTCGGCCCGAAGTCGTTCTACCAGACAAACACCGAACAGGCCTACCACCTCTACTGCGTGGCCCGCGACTTCGCCTTTTCAGGCCTCTCCCCTCAAGGCGTCCCTCTCTCACCTTCCGCCCCTCACCTCTCACCTCTGGTCTACGACCTCTACACCGGCACGGGCACCATCGCCAACTTCGTGGCACGCCAGGCACGCCAGGTCATCGGCATTGAGTACGTTCCCGAGGCCATTGAGGATGCAAAAATCAACTCAGAGCTGAACGGCATAGACAACACCCTGTTCTTTGCCGGCGACATGAAAGACATTCTCACCGACGAGTTCATCGCACGTCACGGAAGGCCCGACGTCATCATCACCGACCCGCCACGTGCCGGTATGCATCCCTATGTGGTGAAGACCATCCTCCGTTCTGCCCCGCAGCGCATCGTCTACGTCAGCTGCAACCCTGCCACACAGGCCCGCGACCTGCACGATATGGACGCCGACTATCGAGTTGCCGCTGTGCAGCCCGTTGACATGTTCCCCCATACGCCACACGTAGAGAACGTCGTCCTGCTGGTAAGACGGTAGTGAGAATACAAAAGTGACTTGCCCCTGAAAAGAAGCAAGTCACATTTATTTGTTTTTATTACTGTCCGCTAAACTTTTCACATTAGGATATAATTAGGGCTGATACCGGATTCAGTGTCAGCCCTTTTTGGTTACCTTTGTAGTCGCGAAACAGAATCAAACGTAACCATGGGCAAAAGTACACATTTTTTCGGAC
>JAILAA010000063.1 GCA_024681875.1 Prevotella sp. | reverse complement strand
GTCATGTGGATGCGCATTTTTCCTAAGAAGTAGGTGGAGAGCTTCTGGACGGCGGCAGCGCTGATGATGAACTGACGATTTACCCGCATGAAGCGTTGCGGGTCGAGTTGGCTCTCTACTTCTTCGAGGGTCATATTCAAGGTGTGGTGCTTGCCTTCTAAAGTGCAGAGACGCACCACGCCGTCACGTATAGTGACATGACTAACATCGCTGACGGGGATAATCAGAAACTCGTCAGCACGATGGGGAATGAGGAAACGCTCGCGATAGCGGATGGCCTGGTTCTTGACGGATTCTAAAAGTTGGGCAACAGCGTCGGTAGTGGATGGAAAGTTAAGAGCGGAGAGTTTAGAGTTGAGAGTTCTTTCAACTTTCGCTATGGCGGCATGCAGTTCCTCGCTGTCGATGGGCTTCAGCAGGTAGTCGATGCTATTGAAGCGGAAGGCCTGCACGGCATAGTGGTCGAAGGCTGTGGTGAAGATGACGGGGATGGTCGAAGGCAACGTGCGTAGCGACTCGAAACTGAGTCCGTCGCCTAACTGAATGTCGCTCAGAATGAGGTCTGCATTATTGTGAGTTTCATCTGCAAAAAAAGTCTTCACTTCAGCATTGCTGGCACAAACGCCCACAATCTCGTGTTGACCTTCGGTCTTCCTCTGTCGCGACTCGGCAGAGCTGATGCAAGCATCGCTCTGCTCTCGCTGCTCCATCGGTTCACCTTCGAGCATCCTCCGAAGGCGGTCGGCACTACTCTGTTCGTCTTCAATGATCAGTATCTTCATTTCTCTTTGATAATCGGAATGGTTACACAATAGTTTTCAGCATCGTCATTAATCATCACTTTCTTAGAAGTAAGCAATTGGTAACGTTCGGCGATGTTATGCTGCCCCACACTAGTGCTCTCTGCCGTTGTGATGGGTTGTTTGCGGTTGCTCACGCTGATGCGCAGGCCGTCAGTCGTCACGTCGATGGTGAGCGGGCGTTCCTTGGTGTGTTCGTTGTGCTTGATGGCGTTTTCTATCAACATCTGAAGGGCGGCGGGCGGCAACTTTCCCTGCAGCTTTTCCACTTCAGGTGCTATCTTCACTTGTATGCCCTCGCCGAACCGCTGATTGAGCAGGGTGAGATAGCGGCGCAGAAACTCCAGTTCTTCTTGTAGCGTGACCGTCTCGTGGTCGAGGTGGGATAACGTATAGCGATACACCTTCGACAGATTCATCAGATATGCTGAAGCCCGCTTAGGGTCCACCTCTATCAAATCGGCCAGGATACTGAAGTTATTAAATACGAAGTGGGGGCTCAATTGGTTCTCTAGCGCCTGCAGGCGGAACTTGTCACGCTCCCTTTCAGCCTTCTCGCGCGACCGCCAGTAGTAAAGTGTCACCACCGTCGTAAACAGGCAGCAGGCGGCATAATCCACCAACATCTCCCACGATTGCCATGGCCAGCCGTACTTGAACATCTCCCTAAAGTCCTCGTCGGTAATCAGCCACATTGCATAGTAGAACAAGAGTCCTACTACCGACAGCCCCAGCACCAAGAGTACGCTATGTATGATCCGTTTCATTTTCATGCCTGCAAAGTTACATACATTTTTCGAGATACGACACAACAAGACAGGTGAAACAGGAAAAAACGGAGGTGAAACGAAAACGGCATTAACCGTGTCGGGAAACTATATTGTCGTATTTTTCGTTGCTCGACTTAATAAAATGGAATAGAACAGACATACAGCCACCGTCAAGGCCAAATAGGCATAACAGAAAGGCAAAGGTATCTCAGGAGGTGTGCTATCCATGCCAGAGAGGGCTACAACCAAGGCAGGATAGCATGAACCGATAATGAGAAGAATGGGAATGACGATTGTCCAAGGGTGATAGCCTGCATCACGCAGCCTTCGGACTGTTACTGCCAGCGTGGGCAAGAGACAAAAAAGAAGGAACAGGCCGAGAAGCATGAAAACAAAGAAGATCATCGAACTGAGGTAATGAAGTGGGTTGGAAGCCGTATCGGGACCAGCACAATTACGGATTATTGCGAGCATCGTAGCCAATCCGAATAATACAAACGAGACTATGACGACAAACAACGCCCAATTCCAGAACTCGCTCCGCTTGGCATTTCCGCCAAAGCTTACGTACTTGCCGATGCAAGTCTTTACATGTAGCCAAAATGTCTTCATTGTTTATATATATTACTATAACGTTGAGACGATTCTTTTATTGCCTCTTTTTTAAGGGTATAAAAGAAACGCAAGTACGTGAAGCCGTGCCGACATCCTCGGCCCTAGCTGCGATGATACTAATTTTGATGCAATAATCGACGCGGTGTAAGAAAAAAGTTGTATATTTGCACCCAGATAACGTAATCTTAAGAAGATATGGAAACAACGACAGGAAGAAGGCGGCGCACTGCGCACCCGATGAGCTACTATCTCAAGATGGTGCAGGACATGGACGACAGCCAGAAGCTGGAGCTGGTATCGATACTTATTGAGAGTGTCAAGCCTGCGATTAAGCGAGAGCAGAGTGATGCTTGCATCGACTCTGTCAAGCGTGAGCAGGCTCGACCGGAGGTCAAGCCTATTCAGACTAGGACAGTATTTGAAACGCCCTTCGAGGAGGAGTTCCCCGACATGGATAAGGAACTGTACACGGCTGAAGAGGCTTATGAACTGACGATGAAGGATATCAAGGCTATCTACGACGAGAAAGATGCAGTATAAGTATTTCTACACCAAGCTTACGGCCGCCAAGATTAGATCCTTCTATCGGAACGTGGGCAAGAAGTACCGTCACACCTATTCGTATGAGGACATGGAGCGTAACGTGCGCGATGCCTTTTTCGCCATTTACGCGATAGAGAGGACACTGCCACGCCGACGTCCTACCATCAGCCGATGGGCGGATTACCACATGGCAAACACCGACAAATGGTACTACTCCTACACCATCGAGGGAGACAAGATGAGCGCTTATTAGCGCTCACAATGTTCTTATTCGTGCTTTACAAAAACAGAAGCTTCTACCATCCGCCACCCCAGTCGCCGAAGCCGCCCCAGTCACCGTCCCATTCTTCGTGGCCTTTTCTCTCCTTGAGATTGTTCTTGCCGCCGAGGATGTTGAAGCGATAGACGAGGCGGAGCATGCCGTACTGGTAGATGGCGTTATGGCGCGAGTCAGTGCGCATGAGGGCATCGATGGTTCGGCTGATGTTGGTCTGCTGCCCCAGGATGTCGTTAACTTCGAGCATCACGGTGAGGGCGCGGCCACGGAAGAACGAATGTGACACCTGCGCATTCCACAGCAGTTCGTTAGTGTTCATCTCTGTCGAGGAATAACCCCGTCGACTGCTCATGCCGATGTCCGTAGTCAGCGACGTGCCCCACGGGGCGGTCCATTCTAACTCTGCACCGTAGGAGAAGTCGTAGGTGTTCATGTTACCCATCGGGGATTGCAAATCCCCTCCAACGTCGTTCTTTGAGTGCGCATAGTCGAGGCGTCCGTTGAGGGCAATGCTGATCATGTCTTTACGGTAGGAGAAGTCGAGGCCGGAGTTGAGGTTAACACTCTGCGTGACGGACTTCCTGTCTGCGTCACCGACCTCAAAGTCGTTGTTGTAGAATCCCACGTGGCGTGAATAGTCGCCGCCCAGATCGATGCCTATGTTGAAGAGTTTCTGCTTGCCCAACCCCGTGTTGAAGCCCACGCCGCCACCGCCGTTCCAGTTGCCGTTGATGTTCATCGGCATGGTAGTGCGCACGCCCGTCAGGTTGTCGTAGGTGGTCTTGTTGTCGATGCTGTTGCGGGTGGCGCTGAACCATAGCCAAGAGTAGACGCCGCGCTGCTGTTCGGCCTTGTAGCTGTTGAAGTTGGCAAAGATGTTGTGCGAGAACGAGGGCTTCAGTCCAGGGTTTCCCTTAGTAATGACGAGCGGGTTGGAGTCATCGGTGATGTCGAGCAGGTTGGTCATGCTGGGCTGACGTGTCCGTCCGTTGTAGCGCAAGTGCAGGTTCTTGCGTCCCGCTGGTAGCAAGCGACCAGAGGTCGAGCGGGTCTGCTTGTCGAAGTTCCAGCGCAGGTTGACGCGTGGCGCGACGTTGAAGACGTTTCGCGT